>CAZLEW010000031.1:0-10084 GCA_964558635.1 uncultured Candidatus Peribacteria bacterium | reverse complement strand
CTCGAAGTGTCGTTGCATCGCGTACAGCACAAGGGCCGTTTCATCTTCCTGGATCGGCAGCTGCGACTCGCCATTTTTGAACCATGCATGCCACGAGGATCCGACCGAGCCATCGGGGTTATACTTATGGAGCATGTAGCCGTCGGCGGTTTGGGCCCTGATACAAAATTCGAAGAACCGGTGACTCACTTCGCCGTAGCCCGCGCGATCGAGTGCCGTACAGATGAATGCACCATCCCGAGGCCAGACGTAGGTATAGGTATCGCGGTTAAATGCCATGATGTCGGCGTCTGCTGCAGCTAAAATGCCACCGTTGTTATCTGCATGAAGACGCACCTGCAGGAGGCTACGCTTGTAGAGTTCGATTGTTTTTGCACCGAGTGATCCAAAATCGACACGGCGTTTATTGACCCAGCTCTTCCAGTAATTTGTTGCGTTTCTGAGCAAGCGTTCTGGCGTATCTTCTGCTACGCGTTCTTGGAGGTGAATGACTTCTTCCAGCGACGTGCCAACACAGAGCCACAGGGTGACGGTTGCTTCTTTGCCTGGATCGACAATCGAGTAGATGCCCACCGTCGAGTCGACCGATCCTTGTTCAATGGGATGCCCACTGAGGACGCCATCTTCTGCATCTCGCCATGTACCTTCTAGCCCGCGGTAGTTACTTTTTCCTACCGTGAATGCTGAAATGCCACAGCCCTGCAACTTCGATTTGCTATGCAAAACTGAATCAAATGCAGAGCCACGATGTCCTACAACACATTCTTGTGGGGTAGATGTATCGCCACCGATCAGGAAGTACCGTTGGTCTCGGTAGTGGATGACACTGTTGGTGTATGGCTCGTAGAATGCGGTATCTTTTTGCTTATCGCCGTAGATGTAGAGGTCGTGATTAAAGAAGAGCTTCACGATTTTTTGCTCCTGGTCGAGCGATCGAATGGTGAATCGGCGCAGAAGCATGTTGTGTACGGGGTGCACGGCATCTTCGAGGTCCATTTCGATACCGAGACGCTCGTTTTTCAATGTCGATTGGCCTACGAGTGTTTCGAGTTTGTATCCTGGGTGGATCGTCCACGATGCATCATCGAACCATGCGAAGCCGCGCCCTTCGACGAATGCGCCAACGCGATGAACCTTGCCAAACGTCGTGTGGTCTTCTTTCCCGATGTAGGGGAAGTAGAGGTCACGCAGTTGGAGACGCGCATCGAACGTCGCGAGCAGTGATCCGTTACCGAGCATGAGAGAGCGTGGCATAGAGGGGTGATGAGCGTGTAGCGACTAGCGATTAGCGGGTAGGGATGAGTGCTGGGAGACGGCGGGGCGATGTCGCTTTTGTGCGGATCAGGCGTTGTTTTTGGGGTGTGCGGCGCATGGTCTTCTTTTCGCTGTGATGTGCGATACGGAGTTGGAGATCGGCGAGAGCGTGGCTGAAACGACGGTATGCTTCGTAGGGCGAGTCGTAGGGGCTGAAGTACTTATGGACGTCGCCGTCTGCCCAGTACTTCGTCGACATGTAGTAGTAATGATCTGATGTTTGAAGCTTACGCCAGATCTCGATGATGTCTGCATCCTTCGTTGCTTTTACGGCTTCCTCCATACGGTAGATGACGTCGAGTGCGGAGCGTTGAATGTGGTTGCCCTGCCACGCAGAGAGGTCTCGTTCCGTATCGGCCCACGAGATCGTTTCATGGACATCGTAGGTAGGGTGCAGCGAGTCCCATTCTTCGATGACTTGGCTTGGCGAGCAGGCACGGATGCCACGAGCCGTGAATTGCGAGGGGAGACTGGCGAGGAATTGAAAGATTCCCGTATCTGCCCACTGGTGCTCTCCGAATGTTTCATAATCCATGAACAAGTTGACGCTGTGCCCTGGTGAATCCGCTACCCACGTCGCGTAGGTTTCGCTCTGTAGCGGGTGGCATGTCCAGTTTTTATCAGAGAAACGGAATGCAACGTCGTCACTGAGTTTATAGTTCTTCAGGAGGATATCGATCGTCTTGCTTGGCTTGGCACATGGGCGATGTGCGGCGATCGCGTGCTCCATCGCGCGCGGGAGGCGGAAGATTGGCGGGCGGTGCGGAGCGTTTTGTGTGCGCCCGGCGAGGTGGCGATCGGTGCCTTCGGTCACGATACCTTCGAAGCCCATGAGGCGCGCAACGTGGGCAATTTCATTATTGAAGATCAGTTCGGTATTGCGGAAGACCTTCGGCGTCTGACCGAAGAGCTTCTCGATTGCTCGTACGTGCTTCGTCACTTGTTCCGAAAATTCGTTGATCGACCTGATAGAGCAGAGTGAGTGGTAGTACGTTTCAGCAAGAAATTCGACCTGGCCCGTTGCTGCCAATGCTTGGAATGATTGGAGGACATCTGGGCCGTACTCTGCGCATTGGTCCAGAAACACACCCGAGAGCGAGTATGACACATGGAAGTCGGGGTTTTCCTTCAGCATCGTGAGCATTGTTGCGTTCGCTGGCAGGTAGCACTTCTCCGAGACCTTCCGGAAGATCGCTCTGTTTTTTTCGTCATCGAAGTACGACATCTCTGTGCCGATATCGGTATAGCGGATGTCTTTCAACCGATAGGGTTGATGGACCTGGAAGTAGAAGCAGACACGTTGTGCCATAGAAATTAGTGGGAAGAGAGGACGTGCGTATAGAGTGAGGCGACTTCGCTCGCCTGATTTTTCCAACTGAGGCGCTTCAGAATTCCTTTTGCTTCAGATTGCAATTGCTCTGCCAGTGGCTTCTCGCGGAGGACAGTGAGGATGCAGTCGGCCATTTTGTCTTTATCCCAAAAATCGACCTTGAATGCATGGTCGATCACTTCTGCTGCACCCGACTGGCGACTGAGGATGACGGGTGTTCCTTGTGCGATCGCTTCGAGAGCTACAAGACCGAATGGCTCGCTGACCGATGGCATCACGAAGCAGTCTGCTTGGCGATACAGCTCCTCCGCCTCGTTCTTACTCACTTTGCCTGTGAAGATGATATGATCATTGAGGCCAATGGCGCACGCATACTCCACAAGCTCCGTAAGCATTCCGCCGTCGCCAGCCATGACGAATTGAACGTGTGGCTGTACTGCAACAACGAGCTTTGCAACATCGAGGAACATGGTCGGATTTTTTTGCGTCGTCATGCGCCCCAAGAAGAGCACGATCGGTCGATGCTTCTTCTGCGTGTGGGATACGGCGTCCGCCTGGTGACTTCGTGGTGATGGGGCAACTTTTTTCTGTACGTCGACTGTGTGGTCATGGCCGTTGTAGACGACGGAAATTTTGTGCGGATTGATACCGTAGTGTTGAACGAGCATGTTCTTTGTGAAATTGCTGACGGCAACGATTCTATCTGCCAGGAGAAAACCATTACGTTCTTGTTCCACAATCCACGCATTGGGGTGCCCTTGTGTGCGATCGTACTCGGTCGCATGGATGTGCATGATGAGTGGTACATGGTGATAGTGTGCTGCGCGAATACCCGCTTCGTAGGTCATCCAGTCGTGGCAGTGGATGGCATCAGGGTGCAGGTCTTGTGTTATTGCAACGCTCTGCTCAGCGTAACGCCAGACAGCCTCGCCGAGGTCTGGTCCGTAGAGATTTGCATTCGAAGAAACTACAGGAACACCCTGTGTGTGCGTTGAAAACACACCGCCAGAAGCTGCCGTAGACATTCGTTGCGCATATTCGGCGAACCCGTCATATGGTTGAAGGCTGCTTTGTACAAAGCGGAAAGATGTTTCTTCCGTTCCCCGTGTATGTCTGTGATTCGCAAGGTTTGCTGGCCCACGAAGCATGTGTGCTTCCGGATGATTCTGCAGATCCATCGGTAGTACGAGCGTCACTTTTACGCCGTTTTTTTGAAGCCCCTGCACCAGTCCTTGGCATGCTACACCGAGACCCCCCGCGTGGAGGGGGGGATACTCCCACCCAAACATGAGGATATGAAGGGGCCTTGTGTGATGTTTGTGTGTCATGAAATCTCCTGATTATACCAGAAATCATGTTTCTTAGCTTTGTCTTAGACTTCCACAATGTCTCATTCCATGGTCCTATCTATTGTTTACCAGTACGCACCGTCGAATGCTCCATTCGAGTAGCATTGTCCATGGGAGGAATAGGATGGAACGTATTGTTGCGACAGAAATAAATGATCCAAAAGTTCTGCGATCATCGAAGAGTTCATGGGCATGACGATTGTAGATGCTGCACGTATCTGCAATCATTTCGAGGATGTGGGTGGTGGTTATACTCGTTGTTCCTTTGAAGTGCTGCTTGATCGGAATTTCTGTAACACGGTACCCCATTGAGCGGGCATGCATCAGAATGTCGATATCGAATGCATATCCACTCGTTGTGGATGCATGGAAGAGTCGCCGTCCTGCAGCTCTGGTGAAGGCTTTCAATCCTGCTTGTGTATCGCTCAGTGAAATACCAAAGAGGAGCCAGATGATTCCTCGGTAGGTGTGGCTTGTGATGTGGCGTGCAATGGTCGTGCGGTACATCGATCCTCTGCTGTATCTATTCCCGATGACAATATCGTCTTTTCCTTTCTCTAAAGCCATAAATGCATTAATGATGTATTGCGGATCAATTTCGTTGTCGCCGTCGATAAAGCAAATATATTCGCCCGTTGCATCAAGGACACCGCGACGAATAGCCCCCCCCTTGCCTAGTCGATGGCGACTTTCGAGTAAGCGTACTGCGGGCATCGACTGCATTGCGGTATGTATGACGTTCGAGGTGTTGTCAGTACACCCATCGATCATGACGATAATTTCGTGGTCAGTGTTACAGAGCGTGGTATCAACGCGACGGAGCAGTGCGCCGATGTGCGCCGCTTCGTTGTAGCAGGGGATGACGATGCTGTAGCGAGGTTGGTGTGACATATCAGTGTGTGTGCGTGAGTAGATACTCGGCCTTCAGGAGGAATTCCTCCGTCAGGGGTAATTGGAGAAGTTCTGACGGATCAAGGCGAAGCATCTTCTCCGATACAAAACCATTAGAAATGCCAAAATTCACCAGTTCTTGTGAGGTGCTTCCGCTTGGCGCACCAGGCAGTAACCGGAGTGCATCGCCCACGGTGCGGATGGTATTTTTCCCGAATGTTGTAGCACCTTCGAGGGACGTTGGAGGCCATTGTCCGTTCATCATCCTGCGTTGTATCGCTTTGAGGAGGAGTTGGTCATCTGTGATGTTGGGATATGCGATGACAGAGAGACCTTTCTCAACAAGGAAGTATTGTAGTCGTTTCATTGCATCGGGAGATTGGCGTAATAGTTCGAGGGGAATGTGTTCTTTGAGGAGTGCGAACGCCGCAACATGCCCAATGGCGCTACCAATCGCCAATTCTATTGAAGGACTCTGAAGTGATTGTGCTGCTGCATGCGTAGCACTGAGTGTCGTAATGGCAAGAATATTTTTTGTATCTTCCCTTGGCAGAAACATGCCAAGCGTCAGGGTGATTGGTTGAGACTCTCCTCCTACGTTTTCATCGAGCGAACGTATCAGTTGCGTGAGGGCATGCTGTGTCTGTTCGCTCGGGGAGAGAATAGTTGGCGTAGAAGCAACTCCCACGACAGTGACGATGGCTGTAGCGTGAGTATCTGTGTTGATAGAGCGAAGAATGTCTTTCCCGATCAATCGTCGACCGTCTGTCGTGAGTGCGCTACGCCCGAGTGCATCTGCTGTGCCGAACATAGTTGGATGCCGTTCATACCGCCTCGTATCGCACGTAATGTCGGAGAGAGAAGAGCACTGCTGCGTTACTTCATTGCGCAGTGTGCCGTATCGTAGGAAGACGTACGCATCTTCGTGCATCGATCGAATATGGTGTTGAAGCGTTGATGATTCGAGTGTGCCGATGGTGACGGGGCCGATGCCGTTTTTAAATGGTTCAAAGATATATTCGTTCCTCGAGACGCGCATGAGCGCTCCACTAAGTGTCGAGAGAGGGAGGGGATTTGCTGTATCGGTGTATTCATAGAAAACGACGTTCTGTGGCCATGGTTGCGTACCTTCGATCTTCAGAGAGGGATGATGATGAGCGACGTTGTCGTGTGCTTCGTAGGGGCCGTCTGATGGATCGAAGGTCAGTTCTTGGATCGATTGCGTATCGTGATACAGACGGATACTACGGGGATTATCAGGACCGTCGCTCACGACACGATACCGACCATATGGGAGATCAGTGAGTGTGACAGTTTCTTTGGGGGAGACTGGTACGACATACACATCTCGTACGGTATTTGGTATCGCTACGATATCGATACTTCCCTTTGCTTCCGCGCGAAGTCCGTGTCTCGTGAGCCAGCGTGTGCCAGCGAATGTCCACGTATCAGCGACGGGCCACTCTTCTGTTTTGTCGTTCATAATGAGCATAGCGCTCCGTGATCGATTCGATCGTATCCATACGTCGTACATTCCGTTTGCAGGCGGGAGAATGTGTGCTGAGTAGGCATCGCTCGCATGGAGGATTGCGGTGACAGTATCATCGTGATTGTCGATGAGTGGATTGGTTTTGCTATGGGGAGCAATAGGGATGATCGTACTGTGAGAGGGGCCGTGACCGTCTGCGATATGCAGGGAATGTTCACCTGGTGTGAGGACGATATCGCGGAGGATGAAAGTGTCTTCCCCGATGCGGTGCGCACTCTGCGATTGATCATCGATATGTACGTTCAAGGTGTCTGATTCGGTTGTTGTACGAAGGTAAATGTCATGTGTTGTAGCGGCCCATGTTGATGTGATAAACGCTGCCGCGCGTTGATCCTCTGTGGTGCGTACGGTGGCATCACTGTTCGTATTCAGTTTTCGTACGACGAATCCTTCGAGGTGTTCTGCGGGGAGCGCACTTCGAACAGTTATCGTGAGAGGAGAATGTGGACCCACGGAAAACGCGCCAATGCGCACAATTTTTTCGGCGGGGTTCATGTGCGTCACGATGTTCAGTGCGGCGTTCGTGCCAAGATCAACCGCAAGCGACACGGTGTCATTGCCGTGGTTGATGTAGAAGAGTTCGACGGAATCTTGATACGACGTGGAGAGTGTTGCTGTAGCTGCGCAATCTGTTTTTGTCGCACGTAGCACTGGAGTAGCTAGAGCGAATGATGTGACATCTGAGTCTAAAATCCAACAATCCTCTGCATGATGTGGCGCGATGAATTGACCACCGAATCCGCGATCGATGATCCCCATCTGCATGGTGAGTCCCCCCAAGCGCTTGCCGATACCAGGAACTGTGGCACCACTGAGTGTAAAACCTTCACTGAGCGCTTGAATGGATGTTGCGGGAAGTGACGCAGGATCCTCGGTGTCTTCGCGTGCATCCCAGCCTGAGGTTGTTTTTACTCCTGCTTTCGCGAGGGTTGAACCCTCTCGTGTGCCATCGATCAGTATCTTCAATCGTACGACGATCGCATGTGTGCCGTCGTTACGTTGCAGAAGTGCACGGTCGATGTGTCCTTCGTCGTTACGAGAGAGGAGTGTGAGGGAGTAGGAAGAGAGGATTTCAAGTTGTGGCTGCGTTTGAACGAGGCGTTCGATTGTGGAGCTGACAATGGACGGCGTGCGGATGCTGCCAGAAAGCGCACGCTGAAGCAGTCGTTCGATTTCGCTCTCCGCGAATGCTGGAGGCGTTGCCGTGACGAACGTTCCCGCGTACGTTCTGATTTCTTCTTTCCAATCATTGGGTGTGGCGACGAGGACGGTCGCGCCATCCTCCGCAGCGCTCAGTGCAGCAGAAAGCCCGCCCAGTGTTGCGCCGATTACCAGAATATCCGTTGCTCGTGATGGCGCGGATACATTCGATGTTTGACTGTCGAAGTCCTCTGCATCGACGACAGCTGATTGCTGTGGATCCAGCCAGTTTGTTGGGTTCAGCGCTGCTTCTTCAAGAATGATCGGTGCGTTGATTGCTGTTGAGAAACCAAGAGGGAGGAAGAGTGGCAAACGGTTGCGCTCAACCCATTCACGGTAGAGCAGTATTGCGAGGACAAGGAGGAGTCCGTATGCCAGTAGCCGAAGACGTCGACGCATCTCATGATTGTACCATATTTTTAGCATTTGTGCCACCATGTGTTTTCTGCGCTGTTTCATCTGTGATAAATGGCTCATTTCTGCTATAATAAAAGGATTTATGTCTCAACAATGTTCGACAGGCATACCAGAAGATGGGCAGGTGCAAAATGTTCCTTTGATGGAGCTATCGGATGATGTATCGATCGGCGATTATGCACAGGCAGTGGCGAAGGCAGGTGAGGGGGTTGTGAGTGTGATTGTGCCGTGCGCTAATGATCGCAAGTGGCTACCTGGTTGCTTTGAGCGTCTTATTCGTGCGTTTCAAGGCACAGCATTGATATACGAGGTGATCGTGGTCGATAACCACTCGCACGATGAGAGCGTTGCGTACGTTCGTTCGATGAAGGATGCATTGCCTGTGCGAGTGATTGAAAATCAGCATGCAGTGGGCCGTTCGATGTCGATCAAACAGGGCCTCGATCAGTCTGTAGGAGGGTCCATCGTGCTTCTTGATCCTGATCTTCGATTTCCGGAAGGTTCGTTTGTTGCCATGTTGCATGCGCTTGATCGTGCGGAGATTGTCGTTGCGAATCGTTTAACGTATCCGTTCTTGGTGTATAACATCTTCAGTCGATTGTACCGTTGGATTTTCGGACACCTCTTTTTATCCGTGGATGCCGATATCCGATCAGGACTCAAAATGTTTCGCCGTTCATTGATCGATTCCATCCGTTTTAACCCGTTATTCCATGCTCGTATCGGCTTCGATGCATTTTTGCTGTTCCATGCGAAACGCGCGGGGTGGTCTATTCAGGCTCTGAGCGTAGAGTACACACGTCCCTTGTTTCATCATGGTGTATGGGGATCTATTGCTTCACGCTTCAGCCTAGCTGCAGGTGTCATCTCTCTTACTCTCAGTCGCGCAGCGCGCGTGCTGTTCCCGTTTTTGTACCCGCCGCAGCCGCAAGAGTATTTCGAAGCGGGTTTTGTGAACGTGAACGATTACTTGTTTCTTGATCCTGCACAAAGTGCAAAAGGTCATCTGACCAAAGAGGTGTATCTCCTTCTTGCATATTTATTTACAGGAATGATCATTTGGTTTTCTCTTATTGAATTTGCAATCGATCGATCATTTGCTTGGTCTTTATTTTTTCATATAGCTGTCATTCAATTTATATTAATCATGTTCAAATTATATGTCGTATGGGAAACATTTCGATTGCCGCCGCAGCCGCCGCGTATGCTTGTACCAGAGGAGATGCATGATTTACCCGTTATTTCTGTTATTTGCCCTGTATATAAAGAAAAAGAGGTTATTCCACAGCTCTGTACTCGCATGGCTGAAATGGAATACCCGATTGATAAAATTGATCTGATTTTTATTTTTGAATCAGGCGATGATGAAACAATTCAAGCATTTCTCGATTATCGCCCCCCTTCGCACTTTAGAGGGCTTGTTTCTCCAGATGTTCTGCCGAAGACGAAACCAAAAGCGTTGAATGTTGCTTTAAAAGAAACAAAGGGAGAACTTCTGGTAATTTTCGATGCAGAAACGTTGCCCGAGACTGATCAATTTTTAAAAGTTGTTGCTGCACTTCGTCATAATCCCGAACTGGACTACGTTCATTGTCGTATTGATGTCTATAATCCAATGATTAACTGGATTACGAAGATGTATACGGCTGAATTCGCATTTTTTTACGGTTATTTCTTGCCAGGGTTGGCAACGATTCTCTCGCCTACGCCTATCTCTGGGCACAGCGTGTATTTTCGTCGTGAGCAGCTGATCAAAATTGGTGGATGGGATGCGTACAATCTTGCTGAGGACTGTGATATTGGCATTCGTATGTTTCGCCATGGGTACAAACGTGCATCGGTGCTTGATTCATATTCCTGGGAGCAATCTACGACTACATTTTCTGCTTGGATCAAACAGCGCACACGGTGGATGCAGGGATTTGTTCAAACAAGCATGGTGAATCTTCGGTATCCGACACTACTTTGGAGAGACCTTGGGGGACTTCGTAATATGCTCATGTTCATGTTTCACGTCCCTGGTGGTGTGTTCCT
>CAZLEW010000030.1:378-10278 GCA_964558635.1 uncultured Candidatus Peribacteria bacterium | reverse complement strand
CGGACAGGAGGTGATTGTTCCGCATGCATAACCATGGCAGAACCAGAATCCGAAAAGGCACCATGGCAACTCGCTGATAAATTTGAAGATTTTTTGGGTATCGAACGCGGTAATCATCGTGACCCGTCCCCAGGCGAAGTCATGCCGCGCTGGCCAGACGGACGCTCCGTGCGCGTACGCATCCGCAACGTCCTCGATCACAATATAGGCGACGTGCGCCTCATAAACGACGACGACACGCCGCTTCCGGAAGGGCAAACGTTCCTAGACTAAACACACATGACCGCCCCCCTCTTCCTCATCGCCGACGACAATCCGCAGAAAATCGATTACCTGCTCAAGGCGATCCACGCGACCGAGTGGGACATCGAAGTGGTGACCGCGCTCACGACAGAAGACGCGTACGACATCATGAAGCGACGTCGCGTTGATTTTGCGTTCATGGATTACTACATCCCAAACGACAACGGACCGCACATGATTGAGCGCCTTAAAAACCGGAATCCCAAGGCGCGCATCGCGCTCGTGAGTAGCGGAAAGAAACCGTCGAACCTCAAAGAAGCATTGGATGCAGGCGCGGAAACGACGATCTGCACCAGCGATCCCGCGCACGTAGTCACAAAACAACTCAGCGATCTACTGCGATCCTGGATGGAGCGCGGTAGGATGGATGCATGAAGATCCTCTTCACTCGCTTTCCGCTTGAAAGCATCCCTCATGGTGGGGCGGAACAACAGGTGATAAGCCTTGCGACGGGGCTCGCCGCGAAAGGCCACGCGGTAACATATGCAGGCAGCTGCACAGCACTCGCGTCTGCATTTAAGGAAGCACACTTGCCCGTTTCTGATCTGGATATTGGACCACCGCCCGTTTCAAAAAAGACAATCGCGCGATTTCTCGTCCGAAAGAAAGCGATGCGGCGGTCGCTTGAAACCATGCTCGAACGTTTCAAGGAACTCGATGCGATCGTGATGCTGAGCCTCACCGAAAAACTACTCCTGACGGATCTTGCGGCCGCGCGGGGCATCAAGGTTCTCTGGATCGAACATGACCCGGTCGGCAGGTGGCTCACGAAGAATCCCTGGCTGAAACTTTTGAAGAAACAGAGCGCGCTCGCGACAACCGTGACGGTCTCGGAGTTGAGCCGTATCCAATACCTAGAAATGGACTGGGACCAGAAAAAAACCGTGGCAATCCCGAATGGGATCGCAGACACATGGTTCACGAAACAACCGAATACACGAACACTTGCCTCGACGGGGCGGAGCGAAAATGGGCTGCACCTCGGGTGCGTTGCACGTCTCGCAGAAGAGAAGGGGATTGATCTCTTGCTGCGCGCTGTCGCGAATATCGAACATGTCACACTCGACATCGTCGGGGAGGGGCCGGAAGAACGCGCATTGAAAGAACGATCAGAGCGACTAGGATTAGGGCATCGCGTGCGCTTCCTCGGTCGCCGCTCAGACATCGCAGCCTTCTACCGCCAGATCGATGCGCTCGTGCTCCCGTCACGGACGATCGACCCTTTCGGAATGGTCGTCGCCGAGGCCATGGCAATGGGTGTTCCATGCCTGATCACCGATGCATGCGGGATAGTGTCGCACCTCGAAGCGACGAGAGATATTTTCGTGGTGAAACGCAATGATGCTGACGCCATAACGAAGGGGATACAATGGCTTGCAGACAACGAAAATAGAGCATCTCTCTCTACAAATGGCGCGAAAGCCGCAAAACAACAATTCGCCGTTTCCGCCATGGTCGATCGGTACGAAACACTGTTCACTGGAAGACCCACCCACTGACCTATGTGTATCGTCTGCGTCGCGATCGCGACCCTCCCGCTCTTGCAACCAATGCCTGTGGATAACAGCATCCTTCGCCATGCATACGCGGACCCGATCGACGCAATATCTGTGACATTGCCAACAAAAGAAAGCATTGTCACCGTGCGTGGGCGCACCGTTGATGGTGATTGGACCGCATGGGAGACAATGGAAATTGATGACGAGCAGGATCCGACATTATTTGAATCGACACTTGTCCTCTTCCCAGTAGATGTCACTGCAGTTGAGATTGTGGGCGACGTACAGAACCTCCATCCGATTCGCATCGACGATGCACCTGCACAGTACGACGTTGCCGGACCAAATTTTGGCACGCCAACAATCCTGACACGCAAACAGTGGGGAGCCAACGACGAGCTCCTCTATAGTGATACTGACCACATCGCACCAGCGCAGGATCCATCAGAATCGACGAACGACAACGGCACACCCCCAGCCTCTGAAGCGGTGAACCAGCGCATCACCACCTGCGAGGCAGCGCAGAAAAACCACCCTGAAGACTTCAAGACTACAAAGAAAACGACAAAGGGCGAAAATGGCCGCACCTTACGATGGTCCTATTCGTACAGCAAACGGATGGATCTGATCGCTGTGCATCACACAGCTGTTGCCGTTGGAAACGACGCGCGCAGCGGCGCCGAACGCGTACGAGCAATTTATCAATACCACGCGGTGAACCGCGGATGGGGCGATGTGGGGTACCACTATTTGATCGACGAAGACGGGCAAATTTACGAAGGAAAATCGGGCGGAAAATATGTCGTGGGCGGCCATGCCTACTGCAACAACGTCAATACGCTCGGCGTTGCACTCCTCGGTAATTTTGAAGAAGAAAAACCATCGCAAAACCAGATGAAAGCCTTGCAGTGGTTGATCGATGACCTTGCAGACACATACGACATCGATCTCCGTACGAGCGTCACTTACCATGGGGAAACCTATGCCTCACCGATCGTAGGCCATGGTGACCTCGTCTCGACAAGCTGTCCTGGTTTCTATGTACGTCAAACGCTCGCGCAGGTGCGTTCACATGTCGAAGATGGCGATCTCTCAGCGAGCATTTCCTTCCCCAAAAAACCATCATCATCGAAATCCTCTCGCTCATCATCACAATCACGTACGCGCAGCGCGAGAAGTACCAGTAGTGCTTCATCAACTCGCACACTCATTCGCGAGGGCATTTCCGTCTTAGGCAATAGCACCCTCGGCGGGCGACCAGGCGGCGAAGTGCCGTTCTCTGTGCGCTATACCACGGGCAAAACAGGTGCGAAAGCAGGCGAGCGCATTGCAGATGTGCAGCGCTCTGATCAAGCGATTGGTGTCTGGCAACTCATCAATGGCGTCTACGAACCCGTGCGTGGACATATCATCACTGAGTCATCGGTTCCATGGCACTCCACGATTGCAGTACAGATGAAAGTGCAGATCCCCGTTGGGCGCGGCCCGTACTCGATCACGATTGGTGATGCCACCTACACCATCACGCCATCTGGACGTGTTGCTGCACCAGGTTCGAGCTCCTCTCGGCGCTTCACACGCACATCCTCATCATCCCGATCGAGCTCTCTCTCCTCCAAGAATACAGAATTCAGAATGCAGAATTCCACCTCGCGTCGTTCATCCAGTCTCAGATCTCGGGCCTCTTCGTCGCCTCGTGGCCCAACGATAAAGATTCGCCTGGAATCACGCGATAGTACTCTAGAATCATGTGATGACGCCGATATAGAAGCACTGAAACCCCTCTACCGCGGCACGCTTCGCTGTGTCGATATCGCTGGTGACGCGGCGATCATCAACACCGTCGCCATGGAGGATTACTTAATGGGCCTGAGTGAAGAACCCGATACCGAGCCGTACGAAAAACAACGCGCCTTTGCCATCGCCGCGCGCACCTATGCCGCGCACTACATGGGCACAACGTATCGCAAATTCCCAGGCAAACCCTACGACGGCAGCGATAGTCCTGCAATCTTCCAGAAGTACACGGGCAAATCGTTTGAGCAAAAGAACCCCCGCTGGCTCGATGCCGTGAAAGACACTTCGCACCTCGTGCTCATGAAAGATGGTCACATCATCCGCCCGCCCTATTTCTCGAGCGACGACGGTATGACAAAATCGCCAGCGGATATCGGATGGGGGAGCTTCCCCTTCGCCGAGATCTTCAGCGCGAAACCAGACCCGTGGTGTGAAGGAATGGAAAACCGGGGGCACGGAGTGGGTATGAGCGGCTGCGGGGCAGAGGGCCAGGCAAACGAGGGGAAAACGGGCGAGGAAATCCTCGAGTACTACTACCCAGGAACGGATATCACACCCCTCTCGTAATTAATAAGCGCACGCCACGACAAACGGCGACGGTGCAGCTTCAACCGCTTGCCCACGGACCATGCGCAGACCCGTGCTCATCCCCGCGACAATCGCGAGCCAGAGGAACAAGCCACTGAGGAGGTGGAGGGTATCGTGAGCCATAAAAACGTTCGTATATCATGTAATACGAACGACATGACACTTTGTTACAAAAAATCTTTCCTTTTTTCAGTCAAGTGCAGGAAAAGGCACTCCGGGTTCATCTGCAGCTCAGAGAAACGGGTGTATAGTACGAACACCCATGACAGACCATGCCCCCCTTGCAGCAACGCAACCCTTCACCCTGATGCTCTTTGGTGCATCGGGTAATTTAGCCAAACTGAAGCTCTACCCCGCATTAGCTGCGCTCGCTGCAAGCGGCCGACTGCCCGAGCAGTATGCCATTGTCGGTTACGCACGTACCGACATGAATGACACCTCATTCCGAGCATTTGTGTGCGAATCCATCATCGCAGCAGGCACAACGATCAGTACAGAACACCTTCAGCAGTTCCTTACACATGTTTTCTACCAACGTGGCGGGTACGACGACCAGGCGGGTTTTGCAACCCTTGCTCTGCGACTTACGGAGATCGAAGACGGATGGAACGACACTGTTCGCATGGCCTATCTCTCGATTCCGCCAACATCGTTTGTACCCGTGATCGAACAACTCTGCAGAGCAGGTATTCGACGTGGCGCATTTCGTTGCATCGTCGAAAAACCCGTAGGGCACGATCTTGTGAGCTTCGAGGCGATTCGCACGGCATTGTCAACATGCCTCGATGAAAAAGAAGTCTTCCTCCTCGACCACTACCTGGGCAAAGAAGCCGTACGTAATATCTACTACCTGCGCTACGCCAACCCCGTACTCGAGCGACTCTTTAAAAATACGCTCATCCACCACGTCGAGATCACGGCATCAGAAACATTGGGCATTGAAGGTCGCGCTGGATACTTCGAAGCAACGGGCACACTGCGCGACTTCATCCAAAACCACGTTCTACTCATGGCATCGCTCCTGACCATGAACCTGCGCGAGAACGAGGAAGGATTCCGCGAGAGTCGCTGCGACGCACTGAAACAGTTCTACCTCCCTGCGGCAACCACGATGGATGACATCGTCTTCCAAGGCCAATACGCACACGGCATTGTGAACGGCGAAGCAGAGATCGGCTACAGCGATGAAGATGGCGTACAGGAAGGATCGCGCACGAACACATTCATCGCGCTCAACATGCGCACTCGCAGCACTCACTTCGACGGAGTTCCATTCTACGTTCGTATGGGAAAACGCCTCAAGCGCAAGGAAACACGCATTACCATCCAATTCCAGGAACAGTTTCACGTGGGTACAGGCAGTAGCCCCAACCGTCTCGACATCATCTTACAAGGCGAGGCAGGGATGAAGTTTCATCTCCAGACAAAAGTCGGTGGCACGGAACCACGATTCCGCCCCTTACTCATTGAAGACCCCCTCACCGTCACGGGCGATGTCCTCTCGGACCATGGGCTTCTACTCCTTGAGGCCATGCGCGGCAAACAGCAGTGGTTCCTCAGTTTTGAGGAAGTTCACACTGCCTGGAGCTTCATCGACCCGATTCAAGCACACCTCGATAAGCCAGAAACACCCCTCGCGCTCTACCCCGCCGGTTCGGAAATCCCGCACGAAGCGATCGATTGGATAGCAAAAGATGGCGTGCAGTGGTTTTCGTAACGATTGAATGAAGAATCTTGAAGTATGAATCATGGAGCAACGCCGAACCTTCGCTTCATACTTCATCACTCATACTTCATACTTCAACGCACATGCAAGCCGCCCTCGTTCCCACTGACTCACAGGAAGAATTCGTCCGAGTTGCAGCAACCGTCCTCGAGCGTGCGATCGTCCTTGCGCTTGAACTGCGTGGTCGCTGCGTCCTTGGGCTTTCTGGAGGATCAACTCCCGGACCGGTCTATGAGCTACTCGGACAAAAACGCACGATCGACTGGGAGAAGGTCCACATCTTCCTTGTCGACGAGCGATGCGTCCCTGTAGATGACGCTCGCAGTAATCAAAAACTTGTGACAGAAACACTTCTGAAGCACGCCGCCGTACCGGATCTTCAACGATATTTCCCGGATACATCGCTCCCACCAGGGGAGTGTGCCCGATTCTACGACCATACCCTCCGCACACTCCTGCCCGATGACGGCCCAGATGTTGTAACCCTTGGCATGGGCGATGATGGGCACGTAGCGTCGCTCTTTCCACCTCTGGCTGCAGCAGACCTCCACGCGGCTGAATACGCGGTCGCTTCGACCGTACCATTGGGGCCAGATGGTTCACTGCGGTTTCCCGTGCGCGATCGTATCAGCACCACCCTCACGCTCCTCAGGATGGCAGAAACAAAAGTTTTCCTCTTGAACGGCATCACGAAGAAAGCCCCATGGCAGGAAACCTCGCACACAGGTGCTAATGCCCTGCAATGGCCAGGCGCACTCCTACTACACCATGCAGTCGCGGTGACGCGGTGGTAATGCCTCGGTACACCCCCCTCACACACTCGTATCCAAATCCATCACATACTCGACCGCTGCACCCGAGACGTACGCCGCGTCTAAGCGATACCCGCCGCTGTAATTATTTCTATCCACCCATCTGCGTGCTGCACGCACCATATGGTGACGCTTCTTTCTGGTCATATTGAGCGACGGATGATAGTCGAGCGCATTGCTCCGCATTTTAACTTCAACGAATGCAATCACATGATCCATAGGATCGAACACGACGATATCAATTTCATCGCGCCCAACGCGCACATTGCGATCGAGCACACGCATACCCTGCATCTCTAAATACCGCACAGCGAGACATTCGCCCCGCGAACCACGAACACGTGATAGATACCCTGATTCATAGCGCATGAAGCAATTGTACTGTGAAGGTGTACATTTGTCCACCCGATTCACTGGACGCACAGAGCAAGGTATATGAAAGTACACCACATGCTCACTCAACTGACGTCCTTCGCCACAATCGGCCTACAACCAGAACGCATTACTGTCGAAATCGGCTCTGCACCAGGCGAGAGCGGTATCACGATCGTCGGCCTCGGCGATACGGCCGTGCAAGAGAGCAAACAACGCGTGCGCATGGCACTGCGTTCCAGCGGATTCAAATTACCGACCGGCCGCAATGTCACCATCAACATGGCGCCTGCTGCCCTCAAGAAAGTCGGCCCTCGCTACGACCTCCCAATCGCGCTCGGGCTCCTCTTGGCCCATGAATTACTCACACTCCCCGATGATGCCCTCACGAGCACAGCTGTGATGGGTGAACTCGCGCTGGATGGTGCTCTCCGTCACATTACGGGGGTCCTCCCTGCGGCAATTGCCTGCCGCGAGCACGGGATTAAAACACTCATCGTCCCGTTCGTGAATGGTGCAGAAGCATCGCTCGTGCCAGATGTTCGCATCATCGCCGCTGAAAACCTCACAGAGCTCCTCGCAATCCTCCGGAGCGAGCGCGACGCACCTATCTTTGACCCTCCTGCGGCGCGGCCACTATCGCAGACAGCGATCGACTTCGCCGATATTCGCGGCCAAGAACAAGCCAAGCGTGCACTCGAAATCGCTGCTGCTGGCGGCCATAATGTCCTCCTCAGTGGCGCACCAGGGTCAGGGAAAACACTCCTCGCCCAAGCGTTACGAGGCATCTTACCGCCGCTTTCACCCGAGGAATCGCTTGAGGTAACGCAAGTGTACTCTGTCGCGAATCTGCTCTCGGCCGGGATGCCCCTCATCCAAGAACGGCCCTTCCGCTCGGTTCACCATACCGCGAGCGGCGTCTCGCTCGTGGGTGGCGGTCAACTTCCTGGGCCTGGCGAAATCAGTCTGGCGCATCGTGGGGTGCTGTTCCTCGACGAAGTTGTCGAATTCCCTGCAAGCGTCCTCGATGTGTTGCGACAACCGCTCGAAGACCGTCGTGTCACAATTAATCGTATACAAGGAACGGCGACCTACCCCGCAGATGTCCTGCTTGTCGCAGCGATGAACCCACCCGCACATGCAACCTCCACAGCGGCGACCATGAAGCGTCGCGTCAGCGCACCATTCCTGGATCGCATCGATCTCACGATCGATGTGCAACCCGTACCACTCGAAGATTTGTCGCAACGAAAGGTCAGAAGTGGCGACACAACAGATGTCATTCTCGCGCGCGTGATCTCAGCGCGAGAGCGGCAAATGCGGCGATTTGCAGGAATGTCCATGAGTACCAATAAAGAAATGGGCATTCGTGATTTACAAAAATTCTGCCACCTCGATGACGCCTCGGAAGCACTGCTCCGACAGGCCGCAGGACGCCTCGGCCTCTCTGCACGCGGGTACCACCGCGCAATCAAAGTCGCACGCACTGTGGCGGATCTCGATAACAGTGACACGATCGAAATGAGGCATATCGCAGAGGCATTGCAGTACCGCCAACCGATTGGGCTGGAATAGAAAAAGAAGCAGAGAGAAGAGAGCAGAAGCAGAAAAGAGAATGTAGAAGCAGAATATTTTTTATTTCATCACTATCAATCAATGAATTCCCCCATACAAGCATTTACAGATTTAATAGCATGGCAAAAGGGACACGTGCTCGTGTTAAAAATTTATGCTGTTACTCAAACATTTCCATCGACAGAAACCTTTGGACTCGTGTCCCAACTACGGAGGGCTGCCGTTTCCATTACTTCCAATATTGCAGAAGGATATCGCCGACAATCCTGGAAGGAAAAGGCTCAGTTTTTCTCAATAAGTTTGGGGTCTATTACAGAAATACAAAATCAGATTCTTATAAGTAAAGACGTCGGATATATCGAGGAACATGCGTATCACGACATCGCGAGATGTGCAGAAGAAGTAAGTAAAATAACATTCGGATTACTGACAAAAACACGAGAGCGAGGAGCCTAAGTCTCCTTCTGCTCTCTGCTCTCTTCTTTCTCTTTCTATCACTTCGTCACCGTCCATGACGTATCGCCCCCAAACGGAATTCCTTCTTCAATCCACGTAAAGCGACCCGATTCATCGCCCCAGGTAAAGGAACCGTTCAGCCCGATACGACCACGATCTTCAAGCTTCAATGCGACGTAACCATTCCCTGGCCCCGTCAGTGCAAGATCTGCATAGACCGAAACTGTTAAGCCCGTTGCTGGAATGGTAGAGAGCTGCTCTGGCAAGAGGCCACAGCTGATCACAATCCTTTCTTGCTTCTCAAACCCACACTCTACAAGTTGCCCCTTCGCTGCATCACCAATCACAATATTCGAGAGGGTGAGATCCGCGAGCGTTGTAAGGAACTCAACACCCTGCACACTCACAGTGCTGCCCGTTGCGGTCTCAGCTGTCAGTCGAACCGATGCAATTTGCCGTCGTGCTCCCGCTTGAATGGTCCCGCTCGTCGGCAACGTACTTGTCGCGCGGGTCAAACGTCCAAATGCCGTCTGATGCACGGGGTACACCTGCACATCGGTGAAGAGGTACTTCGTATTGCCTGTCGTAACGCCCTCTGTTTGGATCTTAAAACTTTCCGTTTCAATCAATTGGTTCGATCCGCCGCCGCCGTCTTTTGGCTTCAAGAGGAAGACGACGCCTACCTTCGTTGGTGTGTTCATCGCAAATGTGTATGCGCTCTCAGGGACCGTCACCTCCCACTTCCGCTTATCACTGTTATTATTCGTTGCAA
>CAZLEW010000030.1:0-312 GCA_964558635.1 uncultured Candidatus Peribacteria bacterium | reverse complement strand
CGATCGTGTCGCCGCGACTATCGACCAGATAGACCTTATCGATCGACGTTACTTCTCGCCGCAACGTAAACTGCGCAACCCGAAGGACTGAGGCTTCATCCTCGCTCACGACCGTACCGCCCAGGACGAGCGGAGAACGTTTTCCTGTGAGGAAGAAGCTGTTTTTTGCAGGGTAGAGCGAAACAACCGACGATGATGACGATGGTGATGATGAAACAGACGACACCGATGAAGATACAGACGATGACGAGAGACTACTTTGAGAAGAGGCTGAAGATGAAGACAGAGATGATGACGATACATCATCGAATA
>CAZLEW010000029.1:2305-10417 GCA_964558635.1 uncultured Candidatus Peribacteria bacterium | reverse complement strand
TGGGTATACTACGTCTACATGAGAAGAATTTCGTTTCTCTGGCTTTCCCCGATGCTCACAGCGTTTGGTAGGCGTTTCGGGATCGATAGCCATTATTACGCAAAAAACGGCGCATTCGTGATCCTCGGACATGTCGTGACGATCGTGAAAGGGATATTGACGGGGTACATCGTCGCGCGCTTTTTTGATCAGGAAGTCTACGGAGAGTATCAGTTCATGCTCAGTGTGTTGGGCATGTTTTCGGTATTCGCTTTGTCGGGCATGCCCCATTCGGTCACGCGCGCATGGGCGCGAGGTGATGCCTTTTCGCTTTTTGGCGTCATGAAACCCCAAGCGTTGGTGGCGTTGTTTGTTTCGGCGTTGTTGCTCGGAAGCATTCCCTTCCTTGGATGGTTTGGGCGTGAGGATGTTATCGGAATGTTTCTCTTGTCAGCGTTCTTGTTTCCATTGTCACCGTTGGCGATGGTGCATTTTGGTGGGTATGTCGTTGGTAAGGCTCGTTTTGATGTAGCACTTAAAGTGACGGTCATTTCGAGCCTGCTTATCATTGTTGCCACAGGCGCGATCATTATCTTCTGGCAATCGGCGTTCCTCTTGCTTCTTGTGAGCATGACGATCACTCCGCTTGTCCAGCTTGCGTTTAGTCGCCATGTTCGTCCACCGCCCGAAAAAGGAACGAAGAACGCGGACGCCATCGTCCGTTACGCATGGCAGTTAACGTTCGCGACGCTCCCGTCCGAACTCGTGTGGTATCTTGATAAGTTGCTCATTTCGTTCTTCTTCGGACTCAATGAGCTCGCATTATTTTCGGTGGCGTTGCTTATTCCGGAGCAGATGAAGTTGTTGGCGAAGCAATTTTTCCCCATCACGTTCGCGCGGCAGGCGGAGAAAGGAGATAGTCGCCATCGACGAAACCATTTGTTACGCATCGTGTTGGTTACTACCGGCATATGTACACTCGGAATTATTGCGTACGTGATTGTCGCGCCTTGGGTTATGCCCTTCCTGTTCCCGGGATATACTCCCGGTCGTCTTGTGCTTCTCTCGAGTATCGCTGCGGTCACCCTCGTGACGCTTCCGTCGACGTTGCTCACGCAGTATCTTGAGGCACAGGGGATGGTCACGTATGTGCGTCGTTCCACATGGATTTCTACCGCGGTTTTTGCTGTATCGCTCATTGCCATGGTTCCTACCATGGGGCCGTTAGGCGCCATACTTGCGCGAGGCGTTTTCCGTTTCGTGAACGCAGGCACGTCTCTTTGGTATGTATGTACATCACCGATCCGCGAGTAAGAAGGGGGATGGTCTTCGGTGGAATGCCCTTAGCGACCAAGGAGTCGAATGCGCAGCATCGTGCGTACGCCTTTCCATGCATCGGAGAACCGGATCTTCTTTCCCTCTTCGATGGTGCGAGGTTTGTAACTGATCGGTACTTCGATAATCGTGACGCCGCGCAGGAGCGTTTTCGCTGCTATTTCTGCTTCCAATTCAAACCCGCGCGCGGTGAGGTTGAGTGATCGAAAGAGCTCGGTGGGTAGCAGTTTGTAGCAGGTGTAACTGTCGGTAATACGAGAGAAGAACAGGAAGTTTAACGCGAACGACATCGCTTTATTGCCCAGGAGGAACCGCTTGTAGATATTGGGATTTTGCTGAAGGAACCGCGAGCCGAAGATGACCGTGCCCGGATGTGCAATAGCATGGTCGAGGAGGAGGCGAATTTCTGCGGGGTCATACTCGAGGTCGGCATCTTGGATGACCGTGTACGTGCCTGTTGCTTGTTCGAGGCCAAGGCGAATGGCAGAGCCCTTGCCGCCATTTGGTTTCGTGAGGATGCAGTCTGTCGGTTTTGCATGTGCTCGCAGGACGGCGAGTGAATCGTCCTTCGAGCCGTCATCGACGTAGATGATTTGAGCGTCAGGCCACAAGCGATTCAGCGCCTCCATGATTCCAGACACGGTTTTCCCTTCGTTGTAGACTGGCACAATGATGGAGAGTGACTGCTGCATGCGTCAGTGGCCAGCAGATTGTAGAGGAATGATAGACATGGCCGCTATACTGTACGGATCATTACTTCAACGAATACTTCGTGTTCTTTTAGCATCGCGGTCGGTCTTGCGACGATTGGGCTGATGGTGCTCGCGCGGTGATTACAAACTCTTATACGTCCGTCCTGCTTTCACAAATGGCGCGTCGTCCATGATCGATTTGAGGTCGTAGAAGACGCCTTTCTCTTTTAGTGCTTGCACGAGGGTTCCTTCTGGGAGTCCCAGATATTCCTTGTGCGGCACTAGGAGAACGATTGCATCGTATCCACCCTTCTCGATCGACCCTTTCACATACCCGTACTTTGCCATTCTCTCGTCTGTGACGTGCGGGTCGGCGACTTCCACGGTAACACCCGCATTGCTGAGTGTGGCGATGACGTCGTGACTCTTGCTGTTGCGAGTGTCGGGAACGTTCTCCTTGAAGGTGAGACCGAGCACAAGCACGCGCGCGTCTTTCGCGGTAATGGTGAGGTTTGCGATGACCTGCTCTGCCACGAAGGGGCCCATGCTCTCGTTCGTGCTGCGGCCGGCGGTGATGACATGCGTCGTCATGCCCAGTTGCTTGGCACGTTCTACCAGGTAGTAGGGATCCACGCCGATGCAGTGGCCTCCCACGAGCCCGGGTTGGAATTTGAGGAAGTTCCACTTTGTGCCTGCGGCTTCGAGTACATCTTTCGTGCGGATACCGAGCTTATTGCAGAGCAGGGCTACTTCATTCACGTAGGCGATATTCAAGTCGCGTTGGGCATTTTCGATCGCTTTGGCCATTTCTGCTACCTTGATCGATGGTGCCTCATGGATGCCGGCTTTCACGATACTTCCGTACAATGCTGAGAGCGTGTTGAGCGTTGCGGCGTCTTGGCCCGAGACGATTTTCATAATCGTCGTGACTGTATGAGTTTTGTCGCCGGGGTTGATGCGTTCCGGTGAGTACCCGAGGAAGAAATCGACGCCGCACTTCATGCCTGATGCTTGCTCTAAGATCGGTCCGCAAATTTCTTCGGTCACGCCGGGGTAGACGGTTGATTCATAAACGACGATGACGCCGCGCTTCATGTGGGTGCCGATGGTCTTCGAGGCCTCTTTCAGAAGCGTCATATCCGGATTGAATGCTTCGTCGATGGGCGTAGGGAGAGCGAGAATGATGACGTCGGCATCTTTCGGCATCGGTTGTGTACTCGAGTGGTCCGGCTTTCAAATCGTCGGCTGTCAGTTCATCGGTGTAATCGACTCCTTCCATGAGTGACGTAATGCGCCGCTCCGAGACGTCGAAACCAATGACGCGATAACCTGCTTTTGCGAAGGCATTGCCGAGCGGGAGTCCGACGTAGCCGAGACCGACAATGCAGAGAGTGGGCTTCATCATACAAGAGTGCGTGAGAGAGGACGGGCGTACCCGCGTATAGGCGGAGTGTAGCGAATCGGTGTTCCATTGTAGAGACGGCAGCGGTACTCTTTCCCTATGGATAGCGTCTGGAATGGCAAGAAGGTCCTTGTAACAGGCGGAACGGGTTTTATCGGGAGTTTTCTTGTCGAATGGCTGCTCGATCGTGGGGCATCTGTTCGTGTGCCTTTGCGTGCTCAAAACTATCGCGCATTGTCGTCTCGTCGTGGTGAGGTCGATTGGATGGAGGGTGATTTGCGTGATCCTGCCTACTGCACGCGCCTCGTGACGGGTGTGAATCACGTGTTTCATCTGGCTGGCTGCCGCCGTAATTCTGAGTTTCATAGAAAAAAGTCGAGTGATGTTGCGTGTGAGAATGTTCGTATGACATTGGCGCTCATCGAAGCACTGAAAGATGTCGGCGCGCCAACAGCTGTGACATTCCTGAGCACCGCAAACGTTCCTCCTGCGATTGATACTGTTGAATTATCACAACGGGAGAAGGTAGACGGATATGTAATTGGGAAGGCTCTCTGTGAAACATTATGGCTTATGGCAGGCCATCAACGTAGTTTTCCCGTACTGATTGTGCGTGCGGTTGGTGCGTATGGCCCACGCGATACGTTCAGCGACGATGCAAATCTCATTCCGGCCCTGATGCTTCAGGCACGAGATAACAACGATGCGATGACTGTATGGGGTGATGGATCGCAAGAGCGTGCTTTTTTGTATGTCGAAGATCTGATCGGTGCGATGATGCAACTTACGGAGGCGTCGATCACAGGTATCCAGTACGTGACGACGGATGATGTTGTGACCGTGAAGAAGTTGGCGGAATTGATTCGCGATACCGTGAAGCCTGATTTGCCAATTCAGTATAATCCGCAAAAACAAATCGCCGAGCGGTCTAAACCTCATTTGCCCGTCCATCCGCTTGTCGCGTCGTATCCCTGGACCCCCCTTGCGAAGGGCCTGAAGCGTACAAATGCATGGTGGAAAGGTTCCTAAAGTTATGCATACATGTTTCCATCATCCAACGGTACGTATGCACGCTCGCCAGCTGATGAAGTTTGCGATGACAGGGGGTGCAGGCATGATCCTCGATCTTTCGACGCTGTACCTTCTGACGCGCGTACTGCATATTCCATCCGAAGGAGTGTTCTTCGTGTCGTCGTTCGTTGGCGCGACCTTTGTATTCTTCATTAATAAATATTTTACGTTCAATCATCACAGCGGTCGGCTGGTACAGCAACTCCTGAAGCACTACACCGTGTACGGTCCTGCGATCATCGCGAACTTCCTGCTCTCGAATGTACTCTTCCTCGTGCTGCCCGACCTCGCCGCGAAGTTCATCGCGATCGGCGTGATCGCCATGTGGAATTATGCGATGTCGCATCACTATGTGTTTAAGAAGCAGAAAAGAGAAGCAGACAGCAGATAACAGAATCTTCTTCTGCTCTCTTCTTTCTGCTTCTTACGTATTCTCCACGTACCACTCAATCGATTTCTTCACCCCTTCGTCAAATGAAGTCTTTGGGTTGTATCCAAGCTTCGCTTTTGCTTTTGAAATATCCGCCACGTAGCGCGAAATCTCGCCGGTGCGGATCGTTCCGACGTCGACACCGGCAGGGCTCTTGAAGTGCTCATTGATCATCTCCGCCAGGCGCACGATCGTGTTTCCTTCGCCGTACGCGATGTTGTAGGTGTCGTTTTTCGCCGTTTCAAAGCGGTCAATTGCTTGCATGATGCCGTGCACCGCATCGTCGATGTAGGTGAAGTCGAGACATTTATTCCCAAACACCGTCAGCTGTTCACCCTTCCGTGCTTTGCGGATGAAGAGCGGGACGACGCGCTCAGAGTCGTCATACATCCCGTAGACGTTCGAGAAGCGGAAAATGACGTGGTCAATGCCGTAGCACTTTGTGTATGCGTGGACGAGTGCTTCACCACCGACTTTGCTCGCGGTGTAGGGACTTTCGCAGTGCTCCACGCGGACCATGTCCTCCGTATAGAGCTCTGCATGCACGTTGCCGTACCCTTCGCGCGATGAAGCGAACATGAAGCGCTTGATGCTATTTGTTCGGCAAAACTCGAGTGCGTTGAAGAGCGAGAGGAAATTATCACGTGCGCGATCTGGATGTTCCACAAGTTCGTAGACCCGTGCGTTGGCACCGAGATGGACGAATACATCGGCATCGGTCGGGAGGCCTGCGAAGTCGGCTTCATTCTTCAGGTCACCGATCTGCGTGACTGCTTGCACGGTCGGTTGCCAGGCGTTGGGTACCTTGTCGAAACCCGTGACGCTGTCGCCGCGTCGGAGCAGCATGTCACACAGGTGGGTGCCGATCGTGCCGGAGGAGCCAGAAACAAGGATTTTCATAACGGCGGGAGTTTATCAGGAGCTCTTCATACTTCATACTACATACTTCATACTTCACTCGTGCGCTTCTCCCTTATCCTTCCGACGTACAAAGAGGCAAAGAACTTGCCAGAGCTCTTGAAGCGCGTGCATACGGCGCTCACGCCCTATGAAGTGATTATCGTTGATGATGATTCGCCGGATCGCACATGGGAAGTTGCGGAAGGATTGCGTGGTCAGTATCCGCATTTGCGTGTCATTCGTCGGGTGGGAAAGAAAGGGCTTTCGTCTGCCGTAACGGATGGTTGCGACGCAGCGACTGGTGACATACTCGTCGTCATGGATAGCGATTTACAGCACGATCCGTCGCTCGTGGCGCAGTTGGTGCAAGCAATTGAGGACGGTGCAACGATCGCGGTGGCCTCGCGGTATCGCGAAGGGGGAGGGGTCGGTGAGTGGGTGCGTGGCCGCCGGTGGCTGAGTAATTTTGGAACGTTTGTGGCAAGGAAGCTCCCCAATGTCGAGACAACCGATCCCATGAGCGGCTTCTTTGCTGTTCGTGCCGATACGTATCGCGTAGTTCGACATCTGCTTGTTCCAGAAGGATTTAAAATTCTCTTCGAGTTGCTTGCTGCATTGCCAAAAGGAACGCCCATTGCTGAGGTGCCGTTACAGTTTCAGCCACGTCTTCACGGCGAAAGTAAGTTGTCGCTTTTGGTGCAGCTCCAGTTTTTGAAACAAGCAGTGCGTATTGCTCTGCGGAATATTGGTATCACAGGTTCGCGGGTGTTCACCCTCGTTGCGATCGTGTTGGCCGTCGCATTCGCGAGACGGGCATGGGCATTGCGACCGTTGTATCTCGATTCATCTGTTCGCAGTGCTGTACAAGTTCAGATGCGTGATGTGTCGCATGCGCGTGGATGGCTTCTGTCCGATGTTTCCATTGATGCGGTATTGCCCGATGGTTCGCTCCGATTGACTCATCGCATGCATGGTCGCGGCGTTGATCCTGAAGAATGTTGGTTTCTGCCTTCTACCGGCGAGCTCACCCCATGCGTCGATTGAGTGCAATGCTCTGGCTCGAAGGATACGCCGTGCTCCTTGCGGTCGTGCAGCAACTGCACGGGGTACGAACCGATGAAGCGAAATACTTATTGAATATTCCGTATCCACATCCGCCGCTTGCACGATGGTTCTTGAGTCTCTTCGATGGGTTTATCCTCCAAGATGTTGCCGTCCGTATTCTCTTGGCAACCCTCATGGTGCAGGCCGTATGGATCGTGCTCGATATGGGGCGTGCGCTGCAGCGATCGGGGAAGATTGCGGCGTGTATCCTCTGGCTCGGGTCCGCGGCATTCTTGATGCAGGCAGGGACGGTGATGATGGCACCGCTCACGGCGTTGCAGACGCTCCTCTTCTTGTGGATCCTGTCACTTCCGCAGGAACGCCTTCCACAGAAATCGACGATCGGTTTCCTCTGGCTTGCAACACTCTTCACCGCATTGCAGGGGGTCTTGCTCGCGCCGCTCGCCCTTGCCGCACTCCGTCTCCGCGGTGCCACATGGCGACAAACCGCATGGTACGTCGGTGTGCCGCTCGCGTTGCTTGCCCTCTATGCACTCGGGAATCCGCTCGTGCTTGCGAGTATGTTGATTCAATCAGGGAAGGACGCGAGTGATACGCTCGTGTTTCGTGCCGAAGGACTCCTCTGGATTCTCGTCCTCGCGGGGAGTGGGGTCGGGGCGTTTATTGGCACGCTCGGTCTTCTCCTGAAAAAACATGTGTGGATCCTTGCGTCGTTTGTTCTTGTCCTGGCGTACGTGTTCCTTGGGCGGTTCGACTACTACGCGATCCTCTTCCTGCCGTTTTACATCACTGGTGCCAAGCACCTCTTCCGTCGTATGCCACATCTCGCAATTCCTACGAGCATTGGCATTGTCGCGTGCACGATCGCACTTCTGTTTCAAAGCGACATGTGGTTCTATCGAGCAGATGCCGCAACGGTCGTTTTTGCAGAGCTCTCGAGTGGTGATTTCCGGGGAACGGCACTCATCGTGGGGAGTCATGGTCACGAGTGGCAGTATCATCACAGCGATGATTTTCGTGTCGTGCCGTATGCTGTTTCGTTATTGCCCGAAGCGCAGGTGGTTATCTGCATGAATGAATGCATCCTGCTCGATCCATTAGAGTGGTCTGATCGTGATTGGGGTGATGTGACAGTCTGGTTTCGACATCAATAAAAACACCGCGATTCCCCTTAATGTAAGAGGTTTCGCGGTGCGGCGTGTTGCGGCTGTGGGTCGTGTTCAGCTCAGCCAGTGCCA
>CAZLEW010000029.1:0-2295 GCA_964558635.1 uncultured Candidatus Peribacteria bacterium | reverse complement strand
CCAGCCCGTTAAGAACTCACGAACGGTGACGTCGGCAAAGATTTGCTGGTGCTGCACGCAGAGGTAGATCCATATACCTGTGCAGACCGTGAGGTACGCCATGGTGGCGTTGACCACAAATCGAAGAAGGTATTCCACGAGGGAATCTCCTTGATACTGAAGGAGCGAAACCGCAACTACTGACTATTATACAATATTAATTATATAAATCAAACACCGTAATATTCTCTATACCAAGCCACCTTTCGACAGGATCAGGGCAGGCGTCAAAGGTTGTAGTATAATCGGTACCACTCCACGAACTTTGGTACACCGTGTTTTATTAGCGTCTTTGGTTCGTAGCCGAGCATCTTCTGCGCCTTCGAGATGTCGGCAGCACTCTTCAGTGCGTCGCCTTTCTGCATGGGTAAGAAGTTGAATGTTGCTTTTGTTCCCACGGTCTCTTCGATGAGGCGAATGTAATCCATCAGCTCTTCCGTTTGCCCGCAGCCGAGATTGAAGATCTCTTCGTCATAATTTTTATCGATACTCGCGACGATGCCCGACACAATATCGTCGACGTACGTGAAGTCGCGCTGCATTTTTCCTTCATTGAAGACGTTCAGTTTTTCTCCTTTGAGTAGGGAATCGGTGAACATGAAGAGTGCCATGTCCGGTCGGCCGTAGGGGCCATAGACGGTGAAGAATCGTAGGCCGGTGACCTTGGTGCCATAGAGGGCATGGTACACATGAGCCATGTTCTCGTTCGCTTTCTTGTTCATGCCGTAGAGCGAGACTTGGTTGTCGACCATGTCGTTTTCCGATGACGGGAATGTCGTGTTGCCGCCATATACCGAGCTCGTGGACGCGTAGATCAGGCCGTCGATCTTCTGCAGCCTCACTTCGTCGATGACGTTGAAGAACCCCTTGATGTTCGTATCCACGTACTCTTCCGGGTGGTCGTAGGCGTAGCGCACACCAGCGAGGGCGGCCAAATGTACCACGCGGTCGCAGCCCTTCATGACGGCTGCTACGGCAGAACGGTCTAAGATATCGCCCTTCGTGAACGAGAAATTTTGATGCGATTGGAGGATTTTCAAGCGCGCTTCTTTCAGCGTTGGATCGTAGTAGGCGTTCAGGTTATCAAAGCCGATCACTTCATCCCCACGGGCGAGGAGTGCTTGGCTGAGGTGGAAACCAATGAATCCGGCGGCGCCGGTGACGAGGATTTTCATGGGTGGATCATAGCCATGTTCTTGGGTCGTGTCATGGTTCGTGGTTCGCTGTCACCCTTCGTGGCTCACAGCTGCGGCGGTTCGCACCTCAGGGTGACAACCCAACCTTTATTTGCAGTATCGGTTGTCATGGTGAGGTGCTTTTGCGAACAAAAGCCACGAACCATGACACTTACGCCTTCACGCCTATGCAATGATATTCTAGACCAGCTGCGGCTACCTCCTGTGGTTCATACACGTTTCGTCCATCGAAGAGTAGATTGCCTTTCATTGTATTTTTTACGTCTGCGAGGTCGATCCCTCGAAAAACATCCCATTCTGTAACGATGACAACGGCATCGGCATCCTTCGCTGCAGTGAGTGGCGAGTGTGCGAAGGTGATCGATGCAGGAAGGAGGGGTTTAGCGCGTTCTTCGGCTGCTGGGTCGAACGCCGTTACTGTATGACCAGCGTGCACGAGTGCATGAATGACGTCGATACTCGGTGCTTCGCGCATGTCATCGGTCTTGGGTTTAAATGCTAAGCCCCACACGGCGACGTGTGCGTTCGATGGTAGATGTTGAAGGAGGTGCGCAATGAAGCGCTGTCGCTGGTGCGTGTTCACTGCGTCTGTCGCTTCTACGATTGGCATAGGGATACCATATTCTTTTGCCGTGGCCATGTGGGCCTTCACATCTTTCGGGAAGCAGCTGCCGCCGTAGCCAATGCCTGCATGGAGGAATCGTGCTCCGATACGACTATCGAGCCCGATACCCTGCGCGATATCGCGCACATTGGCGCCGGTCGCTTCGGCAAACTCACTCATCATGTTGATGAAGCTAATTTTCGTAGCCAGGAATGCGTTCGCCGCGTACTTCACAATTTCCGCACTCTCGCGTCCCATGAAGACGATTGGGCGGCCGACTCTGGTGATCGGGCGGTAGATTTCCTCAAGAATCTCTTTCGCCCAGTATTCGTCTTTGCTCACACTGACATTCTTTGTATTGAGACCGACCACGATTCGTTCTGGCATGAGCGTGTCGCTCACGGCCATGCCCTCGCGCAGGAATTCAGGATTACTGACCACGGGAATCTCGCACTG
>CAZLEW010000028.1:0-10757 GCA_964558635.1 uncultured Candidatus Peribacteria bacterium | reverse complement strand
TTGCTCTCCTAACTGCGGAAATGGCTTGCCGGACGAAGGAGAGGAGTGCGATCTTGGCACGGGCGAAGATGGTAATAGTAAGGGAATTATATACTTGACTAGCCAGTGTACCCCTGTATACTAAGGCCATGAGTTCCAATAATTCCGCTAAAATCCTTAGCATCTACGAGTTCTTGAAGCTCGTACCAGACGAAAAATCCGCTATAAAATACCTTGCAAACAGGCGGTGGAAGTTCGGACGTGTCTGTCCGTATTGTCACTCTGATTCAACTTCGGAAGTGAAGAACGAAAAGCCGATGCCCTATAGATGTTGTGAGTGCCGAAAACATTTCAGTATCCGCACTGGAACGATTTTCGCGGAAAGCAGACTACCTTTACACAAGTGGTTGTTCGCCATTTACCTCATGACATCGGCTCGTAAAGGAATCTCTAGTGTTCAGCTTTCAAAAGAACTTGGAGTAACACAAAAGACGGCATGGTTTTTGGAACACAGGATACGCGAGGCGTGCGCTGGACGTGGTGGCTTGCTGGACGGAGAGATTGAAGCAGACGAAACCTACATCGGAGGAAAGGAGAAGAACAAACACAGGAGCAAGAGGATGAAGGCAGGACGTGGAGCGGTCGGGAAGCAAGCTGTGTTTGGTATGAAACAGCGTGACGGCAAGGTGAAGGCGTTTCCGATAATGGGAACGGAAAAGATTGATTTGCAAAGTGCAATCGTGGAACACGTAAAGCGCAACGCAACGCTCTACACTGACAGTCACAAATCCTATGAAGGTATCAAGGGATATAAGCATACTTCCGTGAAGCACAGCGAGGGCGAGTACGTCAAAGACATGGCACACACGAATGGTGTAGAGTCCTTTTGGGCGTTACTCAAACGCGGATACTACGGCACTTTTCACCACATGACATTCAAGCACCTTCATCGCTACGTCAATGAGTTTGCAACGAGGCATAACCTTGGAACGGACACGATGCACTGCATTGGAGAAATCACAGACAACATGATTGGTAGCCGTCTTACTTATTCCCAACTCATCAATGCCAACTAATGTTCTCTACGGTAAGCGGGAAAAAGTAACTGATGCTTGCTTATCGCCAGCAAAGAAAGCTGGAATACGCACATTTATAGATTTGTTCTGCGGCATCGGCGGCTTTCACGTTGCGGGGGAAAAGCTCGGCTTAGAGTGCGTCTACGCAAGTGACATAGACGAGGAAGCTAGGAAGGCATACGCCCACAACTTCGGCCTCATGCCAGACGGTGACATTGTGAAAGTGAACGCAAAGGACATACCAGACCACGACCTTTTGTGCGCGGGGTTCCCGTGCCAGCCGTTTAGCATCATCGGCAAGCGCAAGGGTTTCAGCGACCCGCGCGGAACGATGTTCTTTGAGATTGTCCGTATCCTTAAAGAGAAGAAGCCAAAGGCTTTCATGCTGGAAAACGTGCGCCAGCTTGCCACAACCGACGACGGGAAAATCATCAAGAGCATCAAAAATACGCTGGAAGAATTAGGGTATTTTGTGGAATACAAAGTTCTCAATGCACTCAATTATGGAGTACCGCAAAAGCGTGAGCGCGTTCTGATTGTAGGAACGAGGGAAGACATCGGAGAGTTCCCGTGGCCTGAAAAAGCACCTCACATGAAGCCATTGAGCGAGATATTGGAAAAAAACCCAGACAAGAAACACTACGTTTCCGACCGCATAAAAGAATCGCGAAAGCTCGTACATAAGGCGAAAGTATCACCGTCTATTTGGCACGAGAACAAGAGCGGCAATGTTTCTAGCCAGCCATATTCATGCGCCCTTCGCGCTAATGCATCCTACAACTACCTACTCGTAGACGGCGTGCGCCGACTCACGCCACGAGAGATGTTGCGCTTGCAGGGGTTCCCCGACAATTGGGAAATCGTATGTGGGGACAGTCAGACGAGAAAACAAGCGGGAAATTCAGTTCCTATTCCCATGATATATGCAGTTATGAGACAATTAGTCCATGTCGTCAGAAAATAACGATGTTCGTTTGCGCGGACATAGGCCGCGTTTACAAGAGGCTTGGCCTCTTGGCGAGTTCCCGAATGAAATTATCAAGGGGCTAGGTAAGCAGATTGTGCATCGCATGTGCGTAGGACAATCAGACATAACAGGTGACGACTTCGGCACAATCTATGCAGACGCTATAGGAGGTAATCACAGGGAAAGCCCGCTAGGAATTGCGGACGTTGTTCTTGAGGGTAATGCGTGGTCAGTAAAGACGGTAAAAAGTGCCGTGCCATTCACACAGCAAACGGTGCGCCTTATTTCTGGCCGTATTTCACCCGATTACTCGCTTGGTATTGAAAACCCGCACAGCAATATATCAGACACGGGGAAGGCAATACTTGCCGTATGGAACGCGAGAGTGAATGAATCGCTAGGAGAGCATGACGACCTGCGTATTGTTGTACTCATCCGCAATTTTGAATCAAAAACCTTTGTCGTTTTTGAAGAAACGGCGCAGAGATATTCTGCTACGGATTACCGATGGGAAAAGAACAAGAACAATAATTTCATGGGGTACGAGATAGCGACGGGAGAGCACAAGTTCACGTGGCAGCCACACGGTGGCCAATTCACGGTACTGCGCCACGTTCCAGGATGTGCTATCAAGTTCAAGATAGTGAAGAACCCGCCTATGTTGGAACAAGTGCAGATATTGAAGCAAATAGGCTATTCAGACGATTGGATTGAGATAGTGGCTAGCTAAGTATATAAGTCCCAATAGTAATTATGGCGCATGTACGCTTACATGCGAAAATGCCGTTTGCGGCGATGGATTCGAGCAATCGAGTAATGAAGAGCAGTGCGATGACAGTAATGTGGTGAGCGGTGACGGTTGTTCCGCTTCATGTCTTGAGGAATATTGCGGTGATGGCATCGTGAATAACGGCGAAGAGTGCGACGGTGGTGAGGGGTGCTCAGAATCCTGTATGTATGAAGAAGAAACGGCTCCGACTTGCGATGGCCAAACAGCGACGATCTGGGTGAATAGTCATAATGTCATTGTCGGAGGTCCTGATGATGGTGACTCATATAGTGCAGGTTATACGAAGCTATACGGTTCAAATAGTAACGATGTGATCGTTGGTACGAACCTTAAGGATAAGGTGGACGGTAAAGATGGAGATGACGTGCTATGTGGTCTTGATGGCAATGATGATTTGAAGGGCGGTAAGGGGGAAGATATGATCTTTGGTGGTGAAGGAAAGGATAAGCTAGACGGTGGCGACGGCGATGATGAGTTGCACGGCGGGGTAGGTGATGATGATTTGAAGGGCGGAAAGAATAACGACATCCTTTGTGGAGATGCGAGCAAAGACAAGTTGAAGGGTGGTGATGGTGATGATCGTCTTGATGGTGGAACCGAGAAGGATGATTTGAAGGGAGATAAGAACACCGATCTCTGCGTACACGGTGAGAAAGTCGGTAGTTGTGAAAGTATGGAGGGAACGGTTCCCGAGTGTGACGATGAGGGCAGTAGTTCTTCAAGTAGTTCCTCAAGCTCCGAAGGCAATGCGTGTGTTCCGTCAGATCAAGGGTTGATCGCATACTGGACGTTTGATGAAGATGAAGAGGAGGATGGTGCGATTGCGTATGATAATTCTCAAAATACAAATGATGCAACGCTCATGAACGATGTCGTTCGATCGTCGGATAGTGCGCCAGTAAGCTTCGATAACTTGTACAGCACGCAATATTCGGCGGAAGGAAATCAATACTTTACAGCTCCCGATAGTGAATCACTCGATCTTTCTTCTTCGGCAACGCTATCGTATTGGTTCAAGCGTCCAACAGGTGGTCAGGTCAGTGTAAGTAAGTGGGATGCCGGAACGAATCAACGTAGTTTTGTCCTTCAAGTCTTCACTGATGGGAAAATCTATTGGAATGTGAGTGGTGACGGTATCGCTCATACATATCTCATGTCTGATGGAACGGTGTCTGATACGGGTTGGAATCATCTCGCTGCGACATTTGATGGCGCTTCCATGAAGGTGTATCTGAATGGTTCACTCATGACGGGTACATTGGTTGGAACAGTTCCAGCATCGATCTATCAGTCGAATCAACCAGTGACCAACACGTACAGTGGTTCGAACTTCAATGAAGGTTCACTTGATGATGTGCGCTTGTATGACGTTGCCTTGAGTGCGTCAGAGATCGCATCGTTGGCCGATGGTATGTGCTCCGTGGAAAGTGAAGGAAGTTCTTCCTCCTCATCTTCCTCAAGTTCAACATCTTCCTCTTCCAGCAGCGTGAGCTCTGGCGGTGGTGACGAAGGTGGAGGAGGTGGAGAAGTTTTTGGTCTTTCTACGCCAAACGCACGCGGACGTAATGGTGCGCGTCGCGGTTGGCAGACGAACATCTTAGGAAGCCTCATCTCCCGCTTCGGTGGGGATGGTGAAGCAGGAGACGTCCCCCCTGGTGGCTACGGTGGTCCTGGCGAAGAGAACTTTACGGATGAAGAAGGAACGGTCATCTGCCGCATGCGCGAGGCGCTTCCAGAGAATGTGACGAAGGCCGTGCGTATGTGGGTGGCAGAGCATCTTGCAGGGAAGATGCCCCATAGCATCGAGGCCATCTACGAAGAATTGAGAACCGGCAGTATCTGCCCACTCGCGGTTGTTCGCTCGACTGTTGAGGCGAAACCTGTAGCGTTCCGCGTCGATGCCGCCGGCTACCCGGTCTCATCGAACGAAACGTGGAACAAGTGCGTCCGTGGTACAGCGACCCTCGAAGACATTCGTAATAATCCAGATCGTGACCAAGACGGGTACGGTTACAGCTGCAGCCGCTACCACACGAGCTCGCTCTGGAAGCATCCTGATCTTGGTGTGCTCTTCATGATGAATGGCAAGAAGGGTATTACTGTGCCTCAGGGCTACGCCATTACACAGGACGTAACAGTAACGCAGAATTAAGGCTCTATTTTGTCAGTGAACACGGCGATCTTCCTTCTGGGGAGGTCGCCGTTGTTCGATTAGTGCGCGTGTGTCGCGATGAATGAGAGTGGGTGAACTGTGTGTCGCGTCGCTTCGGCTCGCGTGGGAAGCGTATCTGGCCAGTAGACAGTATGAACAGATTCACCTGGTTCGCCACGATCGATCTGGAGGTGAAGATGATTTCCCGTTGATCGACCCGTGCTCCCCACGCGTCCAATGAGTTCTCCCGGCACTACGTCATCTCCTCTGTTCACATGTACGGCGCTGAGGTGCCCGTAGATCGAGTAGTACGTTTCGCCATTCAGACGGTGCTCGATGATCACATGAAGCCCAAGCCCTGATGTTTCACGAATGACGTCGAGAACCCGTCCCCCGGCAATCGCACTGACCGGCGTCCCCTTGGGGAGCTTGAGGTCGATCCCTGCGTGATTGCCCGAGAATTCACCTGCATCGAGGTTATAATTGCCGAAGTACCGCGTGGAGTAGAAGAGTTTCGCTGTGAGGATCGTGATTGTTTCGGGATCATCGCGTGTTTCGAGGAGTTCCTTCATGGGCATCTGTAAGATCGCGAGATCGTAGGAGGGGATCCGAACGAATTCATCGCGTGCCATTTCATCGTAGTCGCGGTTCCATTCCTTTGGTGTTTTCATCGCACCCCAGTTCGGGGTACGCGCGATGGGAAAAACAGCATGACCGAACGCTGGGAAGGTGGTTTCTTGTGAGGATGAAGACAGTGACAGCTCAGAACGTGAAGAGGCAGAAGATGGAGGAATCGATGATGTTGTTTCGATGGAGGAGGACGATGATTGCGACGATACTTCCTGGATCGAGGACAGGGAGGACGAAATCGTAGAAAGCGAGGATGACGACAGTGCTGAGCGTGAAGAGGCAGGAAGAGATAGTACTGCTTCTGCTTCTCCTTCTCCTTCTCTTTCTCTTTCTCTTTCTTCCGCCGCTCCACGCAGGCTCACGAGCGACCGTATAGGGGTGAAGGAGCTATCGCGTTGTAAAAAGTGTGCTGTGTAGCGTGGTGAAGGACATGCATACGGTAGTGCAGGGGGATGACCTGCAATAAAACCGACGAACGATCCAACGGCGAAAGCGGCAAGCGCTGTCAGAACTGTTGGAGATTGCTTTTGCCAAGTTGTAATTGTTTGTTTGTCCATTTCTTATTATTATACTATAAAATTGCTTATTAAGCAATAAGTGACATAATATTCTATACGCGATTTAACGACGAATACGCGTGTTATGATGCTGGTACACATTGACCGTTGCCCCTACAATGAAGGCACTATGAAACGTCGATTCACTGAAGATTTTTGGCGGAAAGAGCCTTGGTTCCTTTCTCTGTGTGCCGCTCTTCGTTCGTGTAAAACAGACGATGACATGGCAAGCTTTCTGCGTGATATCGGGACATTGAGCGAGCTGCAAGCCTGGAGCGAGAGGCTGGAAGTTGCGCGGCTCCTCGGGAAAGGCTTGAGCTACCGGCAGATTGCGAAAGAAACAGGAGCGAGTACAACGACGGTCACTCGTGTTGCGCACTTCCTCGAGAATGGGGAAGGGGGATACCGTCGCTTTTTACGTGTGCATCGCCATCATCGCATGATGAAGAACGTCGATAAGGCCACGCCTGCAGCAGGCGAGGAGAAGAGGGAGGGGAAGGAGGAGAAGCCCGCACCGGCACCGGTGTCCGCACTGCAAAAATATCTCGACCGTCAATGACGAACGGTCCTTCCTTGAGCGATACAAGCTGTATACAAAAATTGTTCTTACATGAACTTTTTCTGCACCAATTGCACAGCTTGGAGCACGGAAGTGATGACGGAGTGCTTGAGCGGTAGTGCTCCTGTTTCTGTATAGACCTTTGTGAGCGAAGCAAATGCTGCTCCTTTCTCACGCATTGTCGCGAGCGATGTTGGTCGCTTGTCGACCACGAGGCCAAAGGTTCCTTTTCCTGTGGTGCACCGTGGCTCAAAATGCGTCTCTACAGGTGTTCCGCCGAAATACCGAATACTCGCAGAGAGCGCACTGGTTGTCTTTTTAAGCAGCCCCGTCCAGGCTGATGCGGGTGCGCCGCCCGTGAAGATGATGAAGAATGGTTTGCCTTTCCACTGGCCAATGGACCGCGTGCGTTGATCGAGGCCGAACGCGCCGCAGCGATCGATCATATTTTTAAGGTTCCCAGGAATGCCAAAGTTCCAAATGGGGCTCGCAATGACGATGCCGTCGGCGGATTCTATTGCTGATTGGATCGTGTTGAAATTTGCCTCGGGTACAAATTCGGGATCGTAGCATCGTAGGGAAAAGTCTTCGAGATGCAGATCGCGGAGATGGAGCGTATTGACTGTTGCCCCCACGGTTTGCGCACCATCTGCAAATGCATGTGCAAGCGTGTCGCAGTTACTGGGTTGGTTCGCGCCACCGACAATGATGAGTATGTTCATGGCTGTACTCTACGGATGTTTTCAGCGATCGTCGAACGGCTTCTTGTGCACAATGGAGAGTGCAGATGGAAGGATTTCAATATCGAGATGCTTATCAGGAAAGAGCTCGCCATCGATTTGAATGCCCTTCCCTTTTTGTTGGCGAATTGAGACGTGCGTGCCTTGAAATGATTGGAGTCGTGGAATGGCAGTACGCGGTACACGAAGGAGCAATGCGATGGTTGTTGTGAGCGTTTCCCATAGCGTGCGGGGGTGAAAGACAAAGACATCGATGAGCCCATCATGTGCAGAGATGGCACGTTCGATTGTAAGGCCAATGACACTGAAGATATTCAATGCGAGGACCAGCTTGGCAGTGACATGGTGACGTGTGCCATCGACAATAATCGTGTAGCGACTGGCGCGATAAGGAAGAAACGTTCGAGCGAGGGACCACGCGTACGCGAGGGGGCCAAGGCGTTGCTTGAGGCGTGTTGTTGCGCCCCGGATAAAATGCGCATCGTACCCTTGCCCTGCACCAATCAGGCAGATGTGCTTCTTATTCACCCGGAGGACATCGATGGTGTTTACAGGGGCATTGAGGGCAAAATCTATCGCTTTTCGGAGTGGAAAAAGGGGAATACCGAGTGACGATGCGAGAATATTGCCTGTGCCCTGTGCCACGATGGCCATGGGTGTGTGGATGCGTGCGTGTATGAGTGTTTCGGCAACGCTGCGTACTGTGCCATCGCCCCCAATCACGATTATCCGGTGAAATGGTGTGCGCACGGCGTGTTGGAGTGCATTCGTATCGTCTGGGCATGTATCGATCCATGTCATCTGAACGCCATGCCGCTTGAGTGAAGCTTGAATCTTCGAACGTGATAGGCGTACAACGGGGATGCCAGACGTGGGATTAAAGATAACCAAAACGTGTCGCATGCGCGAGGAGTGTATCCCTCTCTTTACACCGCTCTCAAATCCCCCTTTTCATACGACCATACCCATGCTGGAATCACTCTTTTTTTGCGTGCATGATTTGCAGTTTTTGTCTTCGTGACGGACACTTCGCCTCCTGCCTCTTTTGCGGCGGAACGTTCCTTGCGATGGACCTCATCGTCCCATATGTTGGGGTTTGTTCCTCCCAGAGACACTATATACGGTATTTTCATCCATTACCCGTCTAAATCTATGAATCCTGTTACCATGCAGAATCGTTCCACGACCGTGCCATCGAAGACGGGAGAAGGCTTATCGATTCGTCGACTCTTCACCACTCCTGGTAGTGACCCACTGGATGAGGTGCAGTACGAGAAGCGAACGAGTCGTATTAAGAACACGAATGGTTCGGTTGTCTTCGAGATGATTGATGCTGAAGTGCCAAAGGCGTGGAGCCAGGTCGCGACGGATATCGTCGTGAGTAAATATTTTCGCAAGGCGGGGGTTCCGGTGAAAGATGAACATGGCAACGTGATGAAAAACGAGAAAGGAGAGGTGATCACCGGACCAGAAAAATCAGCGAAGCAAGTTGTGCGCCGTTTGGCAGGTTGCTGGAGGTTTTGGGGAGAGTCGCACGGGTACTTCCAAACACCACAAGATGCCCAAGCATTTGAGGATGAACTTTCCTACATGCTTATTCACCAAATGGCTGCGCCAAATTCGCCACAGTGGTTTAACACAGGTTTGCAAACAGCCTACGGCATCACGGGTGTCGCTCAGGGGCACTATTATTGCGATGCTGAGTCCGGTGAAGTGAAGCGCAGTACGGATGCCTACACACGGCCACAACCTCATGCATGCTTCATTCAAAGTGTCGATGACGACATGGTCAATGAAGGCGGTATCATGGATCTATGGGTTCGCGAAGCACGTCTCTTTAAATATGGTTCGGGGACGGGGACGAACTTCAGTGGTCTTCGTGGTCGCGGCGAGCCGCTGTCGGGTGGGGGAACGAGCTCTGGTCTCATGAGTTGGCTGAAGATCGGTGACCGTGCGGCTGGTGCTATCAAGTCCGGTGGAACAACGCGTCGTGCAGCGAAGATGGTGTGCCTGGATCTTGATCACCCAGATATCGAAGCATTTATTCATTGGAAATCCGAGGAAGAGAAGAAAGTTGCTGCCCTGGTGAAGGCTGGCTACGACAGTGATTTCAATGGTGAGGCGTACCAGACGGTATCGGGTCAAAATAGCAATAACTCGGTTCGTATCCCCCATGAGTTTTTCGAGGCAGTCGAGCACGATAGTGATTGGAATCTCTATTGGCGCACCGAGCGCAAGAAATCGATACTCGAGCAGCGTCCTGCTAAGCCATGTAAGACGCTGAAGGCACGTGCACTGTGGGATGAAATTGGTTTTGCGGCGTGGGCGTGTGCCGATCCAGGGGTGCAGTACGACACAACGATCAACGAATGGCATACATGCCCAGCAGACGGGCGCATCAATGCGAGTAATCCATGCAGCGAGTACATGTTCCTCGATAACACTGCGTGTAATTTGGCGTCGTTAAACCTCATTAAATTTTATGATCAGGAGAGTGGTACGTTCGAGGTCGAGCGTTATATGCATGCGGCTCGTTTGTGGACAATCGTCCTCGAGATTTCGGTGCTCATGGCGCAGTTCCCGAGTAAAGAGATCGCGGAGTTGAGCTATAAGTACCGCACCCTGGGGCTTGGCTACGCTAATCTCGGTGCGATGCTCATGCAGATGGGTATTCCCTACGATAGCGAAGCCGGCCGCGCAATCTGCGGCGCTTTGACCGCCATGCTCACGGGCGAAGCATATGCGACATCGGCCGAGATGGCTCGCATGCACGGTCCATTCCAGGGGTATGAAAAGAATCGAGAGCACATGTTGCGCGTCATCCGTAATCACCGTCGCGCTGCGTACGACGTTCCCGCGAAGGAGTATGAAGGATTGCGTGTATTACCGGTCGGATTGGATCAGCATGTAACACCCGATTACTTGCTCACGGCAGCGAAAGAGGCGTGGGACCGCGCGCTCGCAACAGGGCAGGAGCACGGATTCCGCAACGCGCAGGTGACGGTCATTGCCCCGACGGGCACGATCGGCCTCGCAATGGATTGTGATACGACCGGAATAGAGCCGGATTTTGCACTGGTGAAGTTTAAGAAGCTTGCTGGAGGCGGGTACATGAAAATCGCCAATCAGTCGGTTGAGCCGGCGTTGCATGCACTTGGGTATGATGACACGCAGGTTCGCGACATCATGCGCTACGTCATGGGAACGCTCAGCCTTGAGGGGACGCCCCACGTGAATCGGCAGAGCCTGCGCGCGAAGGGGTTTACCGATGCCGACATCGCGAAGATCGAGCAGCAGCTATCGGGTG
>CAZLEW010000027.1:0-11322 GCA_964558635.1 uncultured Candidatus Peribacteria bacterium | reverse complement strand
ACCCATGCACAATCGCTTCATTCAGATTCTCCTCGGCCTCCTCTCACTTTCCCTCTGTGCGTACGTCGCATGGTCTCTCTTCTCTAGCTCTAGTCGGCCGCAAGTGCTTGCTCCTGGCGTTCAGACGCTTACAGGTACGCTCCTCCCCGTTGAGTTATCGCTTGTGCGTCGTGGTACGCATCTTCTTGCAATCAACGGCGAACATGTTTTCTACGTCGAAAGTTCAATGGTGAATCTTCGACAGTTCGAGCTCACAGAGGTGGGCATCACAGGTACGTTTCATCTCAATACCGATCCATCGGACCTTCCTGTCCTCATTGCGACATCTGTTCGTACAATTGATCTGCCATCCATCACCGTTGACGTTCTATCGATTGGTCTCACGCTTCGTGTCCCCACTACGTGGCAGATAGAAACCTATGACGATGGCGTTGCATTCACGCTCACGGGTTCTACGATGCCGATTCTTCGTATCATGCGATCGTCGCTCACCAGGTTGCCCGAGGGCACGGCAATGTTCATTGGCGGGTACAGCGCTGTTCGTATCGAGGGTTCTGAGGGGCTTCAAACTGTGCATATGCAGTCAGGTCGCAGCATTCTTACGTGGACATGGAATTCGGATGATGACGCTGAGCGTGCATCCTTTGCGCAGATGCTGCGTACGGTTGTCGTTTCTTCTGCGCTATCATCATCACGCACGCCGATGACAGGCGGATTTCTTCAGTTGCCGTCATCGTCTGCAGCCGTGGGGTCCGTATCGTCCTATCGTCCGCAGCCGTGCGGCGGTCCTGCGGGCGTTCTCTGCCCTGCGGGAACGTACTGCGCTGTGAATTCGCCGGATGGTGTCGGAATCTGTGTTCCGCTTCGGTAATCGCACTTTGACGTGAACATGGTTGAAGGGTGTACAAGCATACACCACCATGGTTGTTCTGCGGCGCAAGAGAACATACTTGATCGCTAGGAAGAGGGATGAGACAGTGGGTGTACGTTCATGCACCTCGCACGGACATTCTCATTCCCTTTCCTCCCCGTTACTATGAGTCCGAAACATTCTTCCCCCTCCGCTGTCATGGACGCACCACACATCGAGACACCGAAAGTAAAAGCAGGAACACCTGCAAAGAAAGCGGATGCCCTCAGCGCCGCGAAACTTGCCGCCATCCAAAACGCACTCGCGCAGATTAAAAAGCAGTACGGTGACGGCGCAATTATGGAGATGAGCGACACCACAGCGACACAAATTGCGCGCTTTCCGTCTGGCAGTCTTTCTCTTGATCTTGCCCTCGGTGGCGGCTTCCCTGTTGGGCGTATCATTGAAATTTATGGGCCCGAGTCTTCAGGGAAAACGACACTGTCGCTCCATGCGATCGCGCAAATCCAGAAGCGCGGCGGGAAGGCGGCATTCATCGATGCTGAGCATGCACTTGATACGAGTTACGCCAAAAAAATCGGCGTCGATGTCGATAACCTCCTCGTGGCTCAGCCCGACGATGGCGAACAGGCGCTTGAAATTTGCGAGACACTCGTTCGCTCGGGTGGTGTTGATCTTGTCGTAATCGACTCGGTGGCAGCTCTCACGCCACGGGCCGAAATCGAAGGAAGTATGGGCGATAGTCACATGGGGTTACAGGCGCGGCTCATGAGCCAGGCGCTCCGTAAGCTCACGGCAATTGTGAGCAAAACGAACTGTTCGGTGATCTTCCTCAATCAATTGCGCATGAAGATCGGTGTGATGTTCGGGAACCCCGAAACGACGGCTGGTGGCAACGCGTTGAAGTTTTATGCTTCCGTACGCCTCGATATCCGCCGTATCGAGAAAATTGTAGAGAAAGCGATTGCAGGTGCTGCCGAAGGCGATGCACAGGAAATTATTGGCAATCGAACGCGCGTGAAAGTCGTGAAGAATAAAGTCGCTCCACCATTCCGCCAGGCAGAGTTCGATATTCTCTACGCTCGTGGTATTTCCCGTGAAGCGGATATCCTTGATCTTGGTCTCAAGTTTGGCTTCATCGAAAAGTCAGGTGCGTACTATCGCCGTGGTGATGAAACGCTCGGTCAAGGGCGTGAACAGGCAAAGCATTTCCTGATTGAGCACCCTGATGTCTCGAAAGAGTTAGAAGTATTGATCACAGAGAAGGCCGCGCACGACGCTCTCGCGTAAACTCGTTTCATACATTCCTGCCGATGACTTCCCATGATTGGGGCTTCGGCAGGTTTTTTGTTCACAGGTTTTCCACATTCTGTCCCCTTCCGCTCGAGCAATAGACACCGCACAATGACCGTCCTATGGCAACGACCCCCCTTGTGTTCGATACGCCACCGCACTCTCAAGAAGCAGAGAAAACAGTCTTAGGGGCATTGTTGTTAGATCCAGAGGCTATTATCAAAGTCTCAGACTTTCTGAAACCCGATGACTTCTACGATCCGACGTATCGGACTATTTTTGGAGCGATCTTTGAGTTGTACAATAATCATGAACCCATCGATTTCATCACTGTTAGTAATAAACTAGCCGACAATAAAACGATCCAACAGATCGGCGGGAGTGCATTTCTCGCAGAGCTTGCATCATCGGTCCCCACGTCGTCGCATATTTACCAGTATGGGCAAATTGTGAAGGCGAAAGCTCTGCACCGCTCGATCATCGATGCGGGTCGTCGCATTGTCGGGCTTGGGTACGAAGTCGATATGCCCGTGCCAGAGCTGCTGGATTCGGTCGAGCGTACGGTGTTTCAGATCACGAACGTCTTCTTGAAAGATAAATTCGTGCACATCAAAGATATTCTCGATGAACGCTATGAAAAGTTTGCCGAATTGCACGCGTCGGAAGATAGCGGCGGTATCAAGGGCGTTCCATCAGGGTTTTCTTCGCTCGATGCAAAACTCTCAGGGTTCCAGCCCAGCGATCTCGTTATTCTCGCCGCTCGCCCGAGTATGGGGAAAACAGCATTGGCGCTCAATATCGCCGTCAATGCCGCCGTGAGGCATCGCAAAACGGTGGGCGTCTTCTCCCTCGAAATGAGCAAAGAGCAGTTGGTCGATCGTCTCTTCGCTTCGATGCTCGGGGTCGATTCCTGGAAGCTACAACGCGGGAAGCTGGATGATAGTGATTTCCAGAATATGGGCCCAATCATGGATGATCTCGCGAAGGCGAATATCTTTATTGATGACTCGTCTGCTTCGTCGATGGCGGAGTTCCGAACGAAAGCTCGTCGCCTGCAGATGGAGCACGGGCTCGATATGATCGTGATCGACTACTTGCAGCTCATGAGCACGGGGAACAATAGTTACGCCGGGAACCGCGTGCAGGAAATTTCGGAAATTTCGCGCACCATTAAGCAAATTGCGCGTGAGCTTCGCATTCCGATCCTTGCCCTGTCGCAGCTCTCGCGTGCGGTCGAGAGTCGCCCCGATAAAATTCCGCAGCTCTCGGACCTGCGTGAATCTGGCTCGATCGAGCAAGACGCCGACATCGTGATGATGATGTATCGTGACGACTACTATAACGAGGACAGTGACAGGCAAGGTATCGCCGATATTTTCATTCGAAAACATCGAAACGGACCGACGGGTCGCGTCGAGTTGATGTTCAAGAAAGAGCAAATGCGCTTTTACGATATCGATAAGCAGCATTCATCGAGTGCTCATGATGATTAACGACAGAGGATGTGTGAATCATGGTGACTGATGGATGCATGCGAGGTAGAATTTCAAGTATCTATGACACCCTTTGAATTTGAACGACCGTTTCTTTCGCTCTTCGAGATCCTTGGTTACAGCTTCTTTGCGTTCATCACCGTCCTCATCATCACGCCGCGGTTCGTCGATTTTCTGAAGCGCAATAAAGTGGGGAAGCAGTTGCGTGTTGAAACGATCGATGGGAAGGATCCAACGATCTTCCGGCAGTTTCACCAGGCGAAGTTCGGCACGCCCACGATGGGCGGCATCCTCATGTGGGGCGGTATTCTCGTCACGGTGCTCTTTTCTCGTGTTCTCTCGAACTATGGTATCGTCGAGAATTCACTGCTTCAGCGCGGTCAGGTCTATCTGCCGCTCTTCGCGCTCGTGTCGCTTGGGTTGCTTGGCGCGCTCGATGATTACCTTAATATCATCAGTACGGATGATGCACGACTCAGCAAAGCTATGCCGCGCATCAAATGGCTCATTATTGGCGGCGGTTTGGCACTGCTCGCAGCAGTCGCGTACTTGGTCTTCAGCACAGGGAACGCCGTTACGTACATCGGCCAGCTCACGGCATCCGTCGGGCCCATTGGTTCCGTGATCATCGCAGGGCTTGCGATCGTGCTCATTGGTTTCTTGGCGCTTAGCGGTTCGCTGTTACAAAAGTTCGTTGGGAACCAGAAGAAGCAGAAGGGTCTCGGCTTCCGCCAGAAGATCTTCACACTCCTCCTCCTGTCGCTCGTTGCGGCGCTCTGGTTTCACCTCAAGCTCGGCTACGAAACAATTCACGTGCCTACATTCGGGGATATTGCCGTTGGCTGGTGGTACGTGCCGATCTTCATGTTCATCTTCATCGGCACGGTGAACGCCGTCAACTTCACCGATGGCCTCGACGGCCTCGCGGGCGGCTTGCTCGTGATCGCGTTCGGCGCATTTGCAGTGATCGCCTATATGAGCGGCCTCTATGTGCTTGCGGGCTTTTGCGCGGTGTGCGTGGGTGCCATTGCAGGGTTCCTCTGGAACAACGTGCCGCCTGCGCTCTTCTTCATGGGTGATACGGGCGCGTTGGCACTCGGTGGCGTGCTCGCGACGATCGCCATGATGATCGAGCAGCCACTCGTGCTCCCCCTCGTTGGCTTCATCTTCGTGGTTGAGATGCTCTCGGTGATCATTCAGCTCACGAGCAAGAAGCTCCGCGGCGGGAAGAAAGTTTTCCTGTCTGCACCGATTCATCACCACTTTGAAGCACTTGGCTGGGGCGAGAGCAAGGTTACGATGCGCATGTGGATCGTGGGCGGCATCATGGCGCTCCTTGGGGTGATTGTTTCGGGGCTTTGATATGTTTATAAAAGACAAAAGTGTGGCATTTGCTGCTACTCTTTGTGTTTATGCGACGCTTGTAGTTCTTATCTTTCTTTATAATCAAAATCTGGATATCGGCTTTATAAAATCTTTAAATATTTCAGATGTCATTAGTTATATCACTCTGATGAGTGCGATATTCGGCGGCGTTTTTGCCTACAGAATTCTTCTGGCGACCCTTGATCAGAAAGACATTTCATTCATGCCTTTCTTATATATTTTGAACGTTAACTTTAATGATTCAGGTATCGAAATTAATTACGCAAACTGCGGACAGGGTCCAGCAATAGATGTTTATTGGGTGTCGCTTTTTACGACTATTAAATTAAAAGAAAGAAATCATCATCCTGAAATTTGTAAGCCCGACCAAAGAACGGGCTTACAAAGGGACTGGGTTCAAAAAGTTCATAATCTTTCGGCGGCTTTGAATACAATTAATAACTTTGCATTTGAATTAACATGCAAGGATCAAGCAGGTAATCGTTATCGCTACGCTTATAGAAAAGTTAATGATGTATATCATTTTGTCGGTGTGCGAAAAAATGATCGGCTTCTAGTTTCAGAGTAATTCATGTGTCGGCTTTGACGACGATAAAAAAACCACGAGCGTGCCGAGCGGATCGCGCGAAGCGAGGCTTTGCCGAACCTGCCTGTCGGCAGGGCACCTTGAAGGATGGGGCCCGTGGGGAAACCTTGGTTTTCCCGCGAATCAGTCCCAATACGGCTCCTGCAACGCTTTCGCCATCACGTCATCGAGGGTCAGCGTTCGTTCAGCTTCTGGCACTTTTCCCTCGATTTTGTAGATCTTCTTCATCGTTTTGTACGTTCCCCATGGGTAAAAGCGCTTGCGGGGTTTGCGTACGGGGCGTGTATCTGCTGCTTTGCCTTTGTTTGCTGGCGCTTTGGTTGCAGCTCCTTTAGCGGGTTTTTGCTCAGCATCTTCCTCTTCTACTGGCGCGATGATCGCAGCTGCGGCAAATGCTGATGGCATTTCTTTAGGAATAGGAAGCCCATTCTCTTTAAATTCGACCTTTCCGACCACGACTTTCGCCTGCGGATCGACGTAGACAAGATCGTCGTCTGCGTAGGTGTGGCCTGTGGTGAGTACTTCGTCTGTCATACAAAGGTGTTTCGTTACATGCGCAGGTTATGCTCTTCTGCTTGCAACGGTGGAGGAGGTGGCGGAGGTGGTGGGAGCGATTGTAGGCGAAGATCGGGTTCGGATGTAGGTGTTGTTTGCTTCTGGTCTTCGGGATGATGAAAGACATCGTGCACCGCTGTGTGGCGCTCTGCTTGCCACTGCAAAAATGCATAGAGGAGCGCAATAAGGCTGCACACGAGCGAAAAATACACACCATAGCGGATACTGAGACCTCTGAATTCATACGTGACTCTGGTGAGTACCGAGAGCGACGCAATCGTGAGGACAGAAACTTGCAACGCTAGCCATAGGCGTACCACTGCGCGGTGAGACCGTTTCACGAGTGATGGCCCACCAACGAGTGGTAAGAATGTCATGAGGAGGATCAGAATCTGCAGAAGGAGGATCGTGGTTCCGATGTACGAAACGTAGAATTGCATCCCAGAGTACGACACAGGATCACCCCCGAGGAATTGCCCAGACAGCCACGGGAAGAAGAGGAACACGATCGACGCTAACGTCGACGCATTGAGAATGCGCTCTTCGAGGTCTAGTGAGCTCAGGGCACGACGGAGTAAGGTCCACATGTGGGGAGTATACCACACCTTGATCGCGCTCACTGGACCCCTACACTGCCACTATGCGGATTTGGATCGATGTTCGGGAAGCATGTAGAGAGCGCATGACGGGCAAAGGACAGTGGGCGCACCGGTGCATCGGGGAGCTCCTCCTACACAAAAACATACGCGTCACGTTACTGTCGGATAGCCCTGTTCCTGCGGCCTGGAGAACTCTCCCAGGGTGCAGTGACGTTCGTATTCTCACAACCCGCGGTCTGCTCTGGCACCTGCGTGCGTCGATGCTCCTGCTGCGCGACCGGCATTCCATTGATGCATACATCAGCCCGACAAGTTTTATCGTGCCATTTCTTCTGGGAAGATTTGTGACGGTTCTTCCCGTTGTGCACGATTTGATTGCTTTTCGTCATGAGCCGCACGATCGTAAAGCAACATTCATCGAGCGTCTGATGTTGCCACGTGCTCTGCGCACTGCGAGATCTGTTCTCTGTGTGAGCGAAGCAACGGCCACACTCGTACAACGTCGCTTTCCCAATTGCGCGACGTGCAATGTTATTGGGGCAGGGCCAACGATCGATGAACGCGATACGTGGACTGGTTCTGGCGATTTTCTCCTCTGTATCGCAACACTGTGCCCACGTAAAAATCAGTTGCGGTTGATTGAAGCCTTTGCGTCGCTCTCAACGGCCGAACGTTCTTCTACAAGACTCGTGCTTGTAGGTGGTCGCGGGTGGCATGATGATGAGATCGTTGCACTCGCATCTTCAACATCCGGTGTCACGTGGATGGGATTTCAAACTGCGACGTCATGTGCAGAGCTCCTGCGTACGTGTCGGGCATTTGTCTATGTTTCAGAAGAAGAAGGATTCGGCTTGCCTGTTCTCGATGCACTTCGTGTGGGTGCTCCAGTTCTCGCATCATCCATCCCTAGTATTCGTGAAGTTGCCGGTGATACTGCGCTCTATTGCGATCCCCTGTCGGTGCCCTCCATTGCTGCAGGACTCGTGCGAATACTTGCAGAAGGTGATGGACGACGAACAGACGGAATCCGGCAATCTGATCGTTTCACATGGAATACAACTGCGGCACGTGTTCTTGACGCATGTGGATCAGTCGTTGACAATCAACGTCGCTCATGACTGCCTACAAGAACATCGGCCTGACGATGAAACTTCATCATGAGCAAAAAGAACATGTCCTTCGACCTATCATCGATATTCTCACGGCGTCTGGTGCAGTGGTATATGTCGATCACCACGTCATGGAAGGAGTCGCATGTACTGCTCAGTTGCCGCGCATCGGATCTGTGCAAAATCTTGATCTCCTCATTGCCATCGGAGGCGATGGAACGGTGTTACGCACGATCCGCGAATGGAAGCCTGGGAAGGTTCCGATCATTGCGATCAATGCTGGTTCCGTTGGGTTTCTTTCAGAGATGCCGCTTGCCGATGTTTCGGTGCGTCTCCCGTTACTTCTGCAAGGGAAAGGCCTCATCGAGCGCCGCGCATGCCTCGATGCAGAGGTTCTACGCGGTGGCCGTACTGTCTTTTCTTGTACAGCGTTGAATGACGCTGTGATTGCGCAAGGGACCATCGCACGTCTCCTTGACCTCAGTGCATCGGTCGGGGGCCAATTTTTAGCGACGTATCATGCCGATGGTCTGATTGTCGCAACCCCAACAGGATCAACAGCCTACTCGCTGGCTGCAGGTGGCCCTGTTGTGCATCCTTCGGTTCCTGCGCTGATCCTCACACCAATTAACCCGCACGGCTTTACTCAAAAGCCGATTGTGCTCCCGGGCAGTGTTCCTATTTCCATCTCGATCGCGGGTGATATGCCAGTCTTCGCTAATGCAACTGTTGGGTTAACGATCGACGGGCAATTGTATGAAGAATTAACCCCCGGTGATTGTGTGACAGTCCGTACAGGGTGCGACGTTCACTTCCTCCGCTCGAGTGATGATGCGTTTTATCATGCACTTCGAACGAAGTTGAAGTGGGGTGAAGGGTTAGACGATTGAAGCCTGCGCTGCGAGGCACTCGAGTACGAATCCTACACAGTATGGATGTTTTTTCGCTTCTGTTACGATTGTACGCACGATATCTCCGCCATCCACTCCTCCACCCATGAGGGCAATGCTTGGTTCAAATGCTCGAACATCCGCGCTGAGTAATGCGTCATCTGCAACGTAGGGTGGATTTGAAATGATGACGAATGGCTTACGCAGGTCCATCACAGGATCAAGCCCCGGTCCCGGGCGAACTATGACACGGTCAGAGACGCCGTGCATTGCTGTATTTTTTTCTGCAATTGCGAGAGCAGCGTCAGAAACATCCGTTGCAATCACGGTCATCTCTGGCCGTTCACATGCGATTGTGATTGCGATACACCCACTGCCCGTACCAATGTCGACAACCGTTGAAATTTTTTCAAACAGAGAGAGTGGTTGTACCCACGACACAATCCCTTCGTCGATTGTTCTGATTGATGCATTTCTCTGTCCGTCTAGAAATGCCAAGGCATCGACGATGAGTTCTTCCGTACACGGGCGTGGAATCAGAACCCCAGGCTCAACGTGAAAGGTTCTTCCGTAAAATTCACGTTCCCCAATACAATACGCAACGGGCTCCCCTGCCTTTCGTCGCTCTGCCCATTCCATGAATATTTTTTCATTTGCAGGCGACGTTTCATCGTTTCCGTGCGCATGCAACCATGTGCGCGATGTCCCCAGCGTAGCCGCAAGAAGCACTTCAGCATCGGTGCGCTCTAGGTTCGAGGCTTTCAGTAGGTCTGTGATCTGCATAGCGCTATCATGCCACAGTGACGACCATAGTCATTGATTGCCGGTTTGCAGGCACAGGTACAGGCCTTTCTCGTTATACGACCGAACTTGTAGAGGCGCTCCTTGCCTGTGCACCACCGAGTTTTCATTACATACTCCTCGTGCGGTCCGAATCGGTGATGCAAAACGTTTCACTCCCCCACCGCTCGATTGTTGTGGATATTCCACATTATTCACTCGCAGAACAGACCACACTCCCATCGATTCTTCGATCTTCCGGTGCTGATCTCGCATTCTTTCCGCATTTTAACGCGCCATTTTTTTGCCCATTACCCTACGTCGCGACGGTGCACGATCTTATTTTACATCGGTATCCTGGGTCTGCATCGATGCTCAAGCAGGCAGCGTATCGTATTCTGGTCCATCGAACCCTCCGTCGTGCGCTGGCGATCATCGCCGTGAGTCAGTGGACAAAAAACGATATAGCTACAATCTACGGCCCAACAATCATGAAGAAGACAACGGTCGTTGGTGAAGGCGTGAGTGATTGCTATGTGCGGCAGGATGCAGAGCGCATAGATGTTGTTCGTAGGAAGTACGGATTACAGAAACCATTCTTCCTCTACATAGGCAACTGCAAACCTCATAAGAATGTTCCACTCTTGCTACAGGCATTTATCGATGCACATCTCACGGATGAACTCATCATTGTGACAAGCGAAGCAGAAGCACGTTCACTCTCGTTGCCTCGTGGTGCTCGTGTGCTTCATGGGGTCCCCAATGACGATCTGCCCGCGCTGTACTCTGCTGCGAAGTGTTTTGTAACGGCTTCACTGGAGGAAGGATATTGCCTGCCCATTGCAGAGGCACTTGCGTGCGGTTGTCCCGTTATTGCGACCAATCGCTCTGCGATTCCCGAGGTCCTCAATGGTCACGGTCAACTTCTCGAGCCGACCGTTGAGGCATTTGCAGCGGCTTTCCTCAATCCGCCGACGCTGCCAGGCCCAATATCCGTTGGTCAGTGGAGCGACGCTGCAGTCCAAACGACAGCGCTCTTTGAACGAGTTACACAAAAAAGGTCGCGATGACGCGACCTCGTTTGTTCTATGAGCGTACCATTAATCAATGGTGACCGTCGTTGAGTAGGGGCTTATAAGAGGAACATTTCCCGTTGCACCCGAGAGATCAACCGAGAAGGTTTCGCCTGTATCGGCAATCGTATCTTTTACGATAGGAATGGCGATGTTCTTTGCTGCTTCGCCAGGTGCAAATGTGAGCGTACCAGCAGTCGATGTGAAGTCGCTTCCGCTGATCGCTGATAGCGAATTTGTCGTATAATTGACCGATGCCGTAAAGGCTGATCCGCCAGTGCGCTGTACGGTTACTGTCGCTTTGCCTGATGATTCATCGACGCTGTACGCGCTCTTACTGAATTTGAATGAACCAGATCCAAATTCAACCGTCTCATCATCATTGATCGTCACCGTCGCGACGGACTGGCCTGATGTGAGCGATCCCCCCGTCGGAGCGGATAATGTCACTGTGAATGTTTTCGCCCCGTCTCCGGCGGTATCGTTGAAAATCGGAACGGTAAACGTCTTACTCGATTCGTTCGCCGCGAAACTCAGCGTTCCCGTCGTCGCGGTATATTCGTTCCCGGATTTCCCGGTTCCGTTGCTTGTGGCATACGTCACGGCCGCGGACGATGATGAACTCCCCGCACGGACGACCGTGATCGTGATCGTCGGAAAATCGATCTTAGGAAACAGATCGACGCC
>CAZLEW010000026.1:9918-11967 GCA_964558635.1 uncultured Candidatus Peribacteria bacterium | reverse complement strand
ACGCTCTCACGCTCGGCGGCCACGCTCAGCGGCGGCGAGGCGCAGCGCATTCGACTCGCGACACAGATCGGCTCTGCGCTCGAGGGAGTGCTCTACGTGCTCGATGAACCGAGCATCGGTCTGCACCAACGCGACAATGCGCGACTCATCGCGACGATGACGAAGCTGCGTGACCTCGGGAATACGGTCATCGTGGTGGAGCACGACGAAGAAACGATGGAAGCAGCGGACTATTTGCTTGAGATCGGCCCAGGCGCTGGCAAGTACGGTGGATCGGTGGTGGCGCAAGGCACGCCAGAGCAACTGATTAAGAATAAAGACTCTGTCACCGGCCAGTACTTGAGCGGGAAGAAATTCATCGAAATACCGAAATCGCGTCGCGGAGGAAACGGCAAATTCATCGAGATCAAGGACGCCCACCACCATAACTTGAACCACGTCGATGTGCAGATTCCCCTCGGGATGTTCGTCGGGATCGCAGGGGTCTCCGGATCCGGGAAATCGAGCCTTATTCACGGGATCCTCGCGCCAGAATTGCTGGGCAAGTTAAACGGCGCACATGACAAACCGCAGAACGTCGGGAGTATCAGCGGCCTCCAACACCTGGATAAAGCAATCGTGATCGACCAATCCCCGATCGGCCGGACCCCGCGCAGCAATCCCGCAACCTACACCGGCATCTTCACCGATATCCGCGATCTGTTTGCTGGTACACCCGAGGCGAAACTGCGCGGCTACCTGCCAGGGCGCTTCAGCTTCAACGTGAAAGGTGGTCGCTGCGAAGAGTGTGAAGGCGATGGTCTGAAGCGGATCGAGATGCACTTCCTCCCTGATGTGTTTGTCACGTGCGAAGCCTGCCACGGCAAACGCTACAACCGTGAAACGCTCGAAGTAACCTACAAAGGCCGCAGCATTGCCGATGCCCTGGATATGAACGTGACGGAAGCAACGGAGTTCTTTGGCGCGATCCCCGCCCTCAAGAAAAAGCTGCAAACCCTCGACGACGTGGGACTTGGCTACCTGCACCTGGGCCAGAGTGCGAATACCCTCAGCGGCGGCGAAGCGCAGCGCGTGAAGCTCGCGACGGAACTCCTCCGTCGGTCCACAGGTCAGACGTTCTACATTCTCGATGAGCCCACGACTGGCCTGCACTTCGACGACATCCGCCGCTTGCTCTCGGTCCTCGAGCGGTTGGTCGACAAAGGCAACACCGTCCTCGTGATCGAACATAACCTCGACGTGCTTAAAACCGTGGATCACATCGTGGAGCTCGGGCCCGATGGCGGCAGCGGCGGCGGCAACTTGGTCGCCACCGGCACACCCGAGGACGTCGCGAAGGTGAAGCAGAGTTACACGGGAGAGTACTTGGCGAAGATGCTCGCGAAACAACGCTGATGCCATGTCGCACGATTCAATCTTTCTTCGTCGCGGCAAGATGCTCAACCGTACGGTGCTCACACTCATGATTGCATGTGCTGTGGCGGCCTACACACTGGCGACACTCGCCGCATCGTACGAAGAACCAGGTCAGACGATCCTCGTCCTGTGCGCAATCGTCTTCTCGCTCGCAGCGTTCACACTCTTCTACGCGCGCTTCATCGAACCGTCGCTCATCACTGTCACACGGCGACGCTTGAGCTTCCCGCTCCCTGGTCTGCGCATTGCGGTCATTGGCGATTTTCATATCGGCCCCTACAAACGCGCAGCATTTATGCGTCGCATCGTGCGTCGTACCAATGCGCTCAGCCCTGATATTATTCTGCTCGTCGGTGATTTCCTCTTCGACCATACGGCAGATCTCACATACCTCGCACCGCTGGAACATCTCCGTTCGCCGCTCGGGACGTTTGCCGTGATGGGCAACCATGACTCGGGTGCACATGGTATCTACGGACACGATCATCGCCACGACCGCACGAACGACATCGAACATTTCCTCACACCGCTTGGCGTTTCGTTCCTCCGTAATTCATGGACGGTCGTGGGTGAGCACGACCACGCACTCTGTATCGCGGGCGTCGATGATGTTTGGATGCAGAGCCACGACGT
>CAZLEW010000026.1:2299-9908 GCA_964558635.1 uncultured Candidatus Peribacteria bacterium | reverse complement strand
CTCGGAGATGCCTGTGGACTCGATGAGCAGGGCGTCGAAGCGGCCTTCAGCGGCAGGAAGGCAGGCATCCCCACGATCCTCCTCGCGCATAATCCCGATATGATCCTCAACGAGGCATCGCATCGGGCGCACCTCATCGTCTCGGGGCATACCCATGGCGGCCAAGTACGACTACCGTTCTACGGCCCTCTGAGAGCACTCCCGCAAAAGTTGAACAAAAAATTTGATCGGGGATTATTCCCCATCACCGATACCTGCACACTGGCCATTACCCATGGCATCGGCGAGACATTCCTCCCGCTGCGGCTGTGCGCGCGACCAGAGGTTCTCCTGATAGAGACACAGTAAACCCCATGCGAAGAAAACTAGGCATTCCCTCCCTCATACGGTAGAATGTTCCTTATCTATGAATTGGGAGGAATTTCGCATCGTCATTGGGCATTTGAAAGCGGAAGAACAAGCAATGATCGAACGCGCGTTTCTGATGGGAAAACAAGCGCATGAGGGGCAAACACGGAAATCTGGCGAACCATACTTCACGCACCCCATTGCCGTCGCGGTGATCCTCGCTCACCTGGGCGGCGACTGCGATACGATCGTCGCGGGTCTGCTGCACGATGCGGTGGAAGATACCATTCTCACACTTGCGGATGTCGAGCGCGCCTTTGGCCCGAGCATTGCAACACTCATTGATGGCGTCACAAAACTCGACAGCAAGGACATGGAAGATCTGCCCCACCTCGACCGGCAAATCGAAACACTCCGTAAAATGTTCACGCTGATGCAGCAAGACGTTCGCATCATGGTCATCAAGCTCGCCGACCGCCTGCACAACATGCAGACCATTCGTTTTCGGTCGCCGAAGAATCAACAACGCGTTGCGCGCGAGACGATGGATGTGTACGTAAAAATTGCCGACCGCCTGTGCATGCGAGATCTGCAGCATTCGCTCGAATCCCTGTGTCTCGAAATTGTAGAACCAGAGCTGTACGCAAACCTCCACGCACTCCGCATCACACGGGAAGAACACGGAAAACACATTACAGAAACGATCAAAGAAAAACTGTGTACAGAACACTCCGCTGCATCGGAAGGCTGCACTATCCTCCATGAACAAAAATCCTGGTACCGCCTACGCGAACAATTAAAGTCGCAGAACCAGCACGTCACGGGCATGGCGACGATCGCCGTCTCGATTGTGTGTGCAACGATCGATCAATGTTACCGCATCCTTGGGGCACTCCACCAAGAGTGGAAACGTGAAACCCTCTCGTTCCAAGATTTCATTAATTCGCCGATGATCAATGGCTACCAAGGCCTGCATACGACGATCATCATGCACGATGGCACGCGCGTACGGTGCAAAATCCGCACGGCAGCAATGCACGACTACGCGCATCGCGGCATCGCGGTTTTCTGTTTCGATAATAAGGCAAAAGGAGCGCTCGAGTACCTCCCCTGGACCAAGCGCATCGCCGACATCGCGATCGACACGCGCGATCGCAGTGCAGAATTTTGGGAAGGCCTTCAAAGCGATATCCTCGGCTCGACAACCGTAATCCACGGCCCCGACGACAACACCATCATGCTCCCTGTGGGGGCCACCGCACTGGACGCCGCATTTTACCTGTTTGGGGATCTGGCGTTATGCGTGAAGGAACTGTTTGTGAATGGGCAACCTGCCACATTTGATGAGCGGCTTGAGAATGCCGCAACGATTAGTGCAACCTTCACCAAAATGCCCGTCGCGACGCTGCGATGGCTCCACTCGGTCAATACCGCCGTCAGCCTCGCGATCATCCGCAAACACCTCAGCACTGCTCCGTCGGAAGAAAAAATTGCCGTCGGACGCGAACTCTTCGAGACTGCCCTCAAGCGCTGTACGCACATGGACCTCGACGAAATTGATCCATCGCTCTTTTCTGCGCGGTTACAACAAGCAAGCTTCTCCTCGCAGAGTCAATTATTCAAAGAACTCGCCGAAGGAAAAATCGACGCGGCAGACACGGTGTCGACACTCTTCCCTGATTTCCGTCTCAACGAGACAAATGCGATGACATGGGTACTCCGCGCGACGGTGCCAACTTCAGAAGAAGAACGCATCATCCGTTCGGCGCGTGCATATCCTGCCATAAAAATTTCGACACGCGCTCTCAACGATCAATCGCGCATTGTCATCCGCCTCACCATGAGTCATCTGCAAGCCGATGCACTCGATGCAACGCTGCAGTCATTTCTCCCGCCTCACTCGTGGACAATCCAACGCGCAACATCAACGCAGTTCTTTGTCATGTCCGTCACGGTGCTCCTTCTTCTTTGGGGGTTAGATCCCGTCGTTGCACGATCACTCCTCACCCATAGCCTCACACCGTACGATCTCACGTTCATCCGCGCTGCAACATTCTTCTGCGCATCAACGACACTGTACGGCGCTCAGCTGCTGTTCTACAGGAATCGTCACAAGTGGCTCTCGCCGCTGAGCCCCACGCTGATCCTCTCGGGCACGGCGATGTTTGTCACAGCACTCCTCTCGTACCTCGCGCTCTCACGCATCACAGCCACCGCCTACATCTTCTGCATCATCGGAGGGCTCCTCGTTGTGTCACTCATCAAAGATATCCTCCAACCTCACCGCGTACGGCATACCGCAGGCGCGCTCGTGATCCTCATTGGTTGCATCGCGATCGGAGCATATTTCTTGGGATACACCGAACATGTGCTCCTTGCGGGTATCGGCAGTGGGCTCAGCTTCGCGCTCTACTCTGAACTCAGCAAACGCTACCAACGCACCAAAGAATCGATCCGCGCGCGCTACCCCGCATTCCTGTTTTGGATGTCCTGCGTGGGTTTGGTCCTTTCGGGGATTATCTTGCCGTTCACGACCTTCGATACCGTTGAACCACTCCACATCGCCACATCCATCGTCTTCGCACTCACCTTCTCCGTGCTCCCGTATAGCCTCTACTTCGAGATCACCCGCCGCATCGATTCTCCCCTCCTCGATCGCTCATTGCCGCTCGTGACCATCATCACCATCACTGGCGAACTCCTGCTCACGAACTTCTCAACGTCCATCCTCGCGCTGCCGATGGTGTTACTGTTCTTGGTGTACTACTACGGGATGCATGGACGAAAAAATAAAACACAATCAAAAACGTAATGTGTCTCATCATACTTCTCGCACAATTTCAGACGATTTTCCGAACCAATCTACGAGAACATGTGTTATGAGTGGATCTCCATGAACAGCAACACAATCCCCTCGACGAATGTACAAAGGGCTAAAAGCCTCGCAAATACCTGGTGCATGTAAATGCTCAAATACTTCCGTACTTCGTGCATTTATAAAAGGAGAAATATTCAAATCACCCTGAAAACGAATTTCAATACCTCCTTCAAGGATCACTCCTTGTACACTTGCAATCTCTGCAACAACATACTCGATAGGTACATCACCACGAGAAGCATTCTCAATGGTTCGAATGTAATTGATGCCTTCAAGCATGGCTTTCTTGGCGCATGACAGTCGAAACATATCAGGATCACATGCAAGATCCTCAAATGAGGCGACGATCCCTGGATTCTTTCGAAAATGCTCTACAAGATCAGGGTTTTGCACTTCATCTCCTTCGCACGGCAGATGAATGACATGCTCTGCATCTGCTCGAGCGGATGGCAATTGAAACTGTGCATCTGCAGCAGGCGTGACTGAAGAATGGCGTGCATGTGCCGGATCAGGATGTCGAGCCATGGATTCAATGATGAGAAAACGACGCCCTCCATCATCACGTTGCGATCGTATTCGATCATCCATGAATGCTAGATCATAAGGGATCAGAAAAAATCCTTTAGCACTCGCTTGTGCTCGTAGTTGTTTCATTCCGACTATTGCATCTCGATCTGAAGCGTTTTGTAACAATTTATTGCACCAGAATACCAGTGAAGACGTGATTAACTGAACATCATGACGCCTCGATAACCTTTCAGCTGCTGCTGGATTATCAATGACTTCAAAACGAAAATCTTCACCATACAAACTATTTTGTCCTAAAGGATGCTGACTGACAGTGCACTCCATAGCACCTCGTCTCACCCCTTCTAAATATGCATTGCGAAGTGCATTAGGATTTGCCTCTTTTTCAGAATTGCTAGAGCTTAAATCGATACCCATGGGCGAATTATACGAAAGTCATGATTCATGATGAATAGTCTCAGGAGGTTGCAAGAGATTCCAATACCTCTTTGATGGTTAAACATCTTCGATTCTTTTTGAACAATGCTTCTAATCTCTGACGAACGTAACTTGGTAAAGAATCGACTGTCATGTGTGAAATATTATTCAAAATTAATTGACCGTTTGAATCAATTTCTATCTCGGATTGATCACTATTGATAACCGACAAGGCAGCGATAATCGATACACGTACATGTAGCGAAGCAATTGTACGTATAAGAGCTTCTCTTAAAGCGTTGGCATGGTACAAACGACCAATATCCATACACTCCCTACAAACCTCTTCTATGATTCTTGGCCTCTCATGAGCCCACGATTCAAGTGAAAAACCTAAATGATGAGGTTGAATCGAGCTAGCAGAGAGAACATCATCTAACAGTCTTGCACAATTTCGTGCATCTTCTTGACCCGAAGCTGCTGCTGCAACACATGCTTCGTTGTCAATGAGTAGCCGCTGATCGAGAGGTGCAATCATCCAACAATAATCTATACATTTCGATCATTTAGTCAAGAATTTGAGGGTGCAGAACAAGCGAAACATGCACGCGCTTCGTCCATCCGCTATTCTGCCGTGGCTATGCATTTTGACCCCGTCGATCCGAAGCAACATTTCCCTGATCTCGAGGAAGGAATCCTCCAGTACTGGCACGCTGAGGATGTGTTTCAGCGTAGTATTACAATGAGACAAGGAGGTGAGGTTTTTGGCTTCTACGACGGGCCGCCGTTTGCAACGGGTCTTCCTCACTACGGTCATTTGCTCGGCGGAACCATCAAAGATGTCATCCCCCGATTCCAGACGATGCGCGGCAAGAAGGTGAGCCGGCGCTTCGGGTGGGACTGCCACGGCCTCCCCGTGGAATACGAGATCGAGAAGGAGCACGGCATTAAGAGTCGTGCCGATATCGATGCCCTCGGTGTTGCGCACTTTAATGGACTCTGCCGTGCAATCGTCCAACGATACACGAAGGAATGGCGCACGACCGTCGAACGCATGGGCCGATTTGTGGACATGGATAACGACTACCGGACGATGGACCCCGAGTATATGGAGTCCATTTGGTGGGTATTTTCCGCATTAGCAGAAAAAGACCTCCTCAAGGAGGGCTACAAACCCATGCACATCTGCCCACGGTGCGTGACGCCGCTCTCGAACTTCGAAGTCACGCAAGGCTACAAAGATGTTGATGACATCGCCGCCACGGTCGCGTTCAAGCTGACAGATGAAGATACATTCATCCTCGCGTGGACCACTACACCCTGGACCTTGCCCGGGAACCTCTTCCTCGCAGTCCACCCCGAAACACTGTATACAAAAGTTGCACATGAAGGCAGGTACTATATTTTAGCAGAGCCCTTACTGGAGCGAATATTCAAGGATAAAGCCTACGAGAAAATCGGAGCATCATTCACGGGATTAACGCTCGTCGGGAAGACCTACGAACCACTGTTTCCGTATTTCGTGGAGCAGTATCCAACCGCTTTCCGCGTTGTTGCTGGAGACTTTGTCACCGTTGAGGACGGTACGGGCATCGTGCATATTGCACCGGGCTTCGGTGAGGATGACATGAGCGTCGGCAAGCGCGAGGGGGTCCCCATTCTCCAGCATGTGGGGATGGATGGGCGTTTCGTTGCTGCTGTTACCGATTTTGCAGGCGTCGAAGTGAAGCCAAAGGACGATCCTACGAATACCGATAAAGCTGTAACTGCATGGCTCAAGGAACGAGGAAATCTCTTCAAAACTGAATCGTACAGACATAGCTACCCTCATTGCTGGCGATGCGAATCCCCGCTTCTGAACTACGCGACATCCTCGTGGTTTGTGGCTGTGGAGCAGATCAAGCACGCGATGATCGATGCCAATGCAGGCACAGAATGGTTCCCAAGCCATCTCCGTGACGGGCGCTTTGGCAAATGGCTTGAAGGCGCACGCGACTGGGCTATTTCGCGCAATCGCTACTGGGGCACGCCATTGCCTGTGTGGCGGACCGATGACAAGCGCGAGATGGTCATCATCCGTGGCCGCGATGATCTCTTACTCCATAAGCCCATCCGTTTCACGAAAATTACAGCCGTGCGCCATGGCGAAAGCTTCTGCAACGTTCAGAAGGTCTTTGAGGGCGTTATTCCTGGGTGTGCACTCACGAGCCAAGGCGAAGAACAAGCGACACAAGCGGGAGCCTTCTTGCAGCAGCAGCGCGTTGCTGTGATCTACGCCTCGCCGATGAAACGCGCTCAGATGACGGCAGAAGCCATCGCAAAGGCAACGGGAGCGCGCATTATCACCGATGAACGCCTCACGGAAACCTTCTTTGGCCCACACGAAGGCGGTCTACATGACCATCGTGATTTGCACGCATCGAAAGCGCGTCGCATGGCCAAGGCAGAGAGCATGGACAGCGAAGGGTACTTCTACCTCGACGGCATGGAGAAAGCGGCAGAGATGGACAAGCGCATTCACGAATTCCTCAATGAAACGCTTCCCAAGCACCGCAGTGAACATATCGTGATCGTGTCACACGGCGCACCCCTCATGCGCATCCGCGGATTCTTTACACACGAAGATCCCTACAAATTGAGCGTATTGCCGCTCCCTGGCTTTGCAGAGCCAACCGCGTACTACTGGGACCACGATACAGACTCGCAGGTCGACCTGCACAAGCATTTCGTGGATACCGTGCGTTGGCCATCGCAAGCGCCCTCTGACGCTGATGTGCACCTCACGGTTGTGCGTCATGGCGAAACAGATTGCAATAAAGAACATCGACTCCAGGGGTGTGAAATAGACGTACCGTTGAATGACAATGGAAAGAAGCAAGCATACGCATTGGCAGAATCCCTGAAAGGAACAACATTTGATCTCATCCTCTGCTCGCCACTGATACGAGCTTCTGAAACGGCGCAGATCCTAGCCAAGACCATCGGCATTGAGACAATCGAATATATGGAAGACCTCAAAGAACGCCGTTTTGGAGATTGGAGCGGGCAATCAGTCGAAAAACTGATCGCCGAGCACCCCATGATGAGAGCGGATGCATGTCTTGCAATGCAAGAATGTGCACCAAACGGCGGAGAGACCCTTTCTCAATTCTTAGAACGGATGGAGCAAGCAGTCCATACAATGACACAGCAATATGCGGGGAAGCGTCTTCTCGTCGTCTGTCATCGCGGTACCTTCGGCGGCCTCAGAGCGACTATCGAAAACCTACCATACCGTGATGCAAGTTCCGTAGAACTGAAGAATTGCCATGCGCATGAAATGGTTGCACGCCCTTTCCTCTCGCGAATCCCCGAGGTCCTCGACTGTTGGTTCGAGAGCGGCTCGATGCCCTATGCACAGCAAAATTTCCCCTATGCCTTTGATTCGAATTCAGCCCT
>CAZLEW010000026.1:0-2199 GCA_964558635.1 uncultured Candidatus Peribacteria bacterium | reverse complement strand
CGATGCCCTATGCACAGCAAAATTTCCCCTATGCCTTTGATTCGAATTCAGCCCTTACTAAAGCCAAAAAAACTACTCTTGTGCCAAAGGGTTTCCCTGCGGACTTCATTGCCGAAGGTATCGATCAAACACGCGGTTGGTTCTATACCTTAACCGTTCTTGGTGCGGCGCTCTTTGGCACATCCCCTTTTAAGCACGTCGTCGTGAATGGGACCGTCCTTGCCGAAGACGGCCTCAAAATGAGTAAGCGCCTGAAAAACTACCCAGAACCTGGCGTTATTTTAAAATCGCATGGTGCGGATGCCCTCCGTTTCGCCCTCATGTCATCGCCGGCGGTACGGGCGGAAGACATGCGTTTCTCAGAGAAAGCGGTGGAAGAAGCCGTACGCAGCACCCTGCTTCCTCTATGGAATAGCTACAGCTTCTTCGTGACGTATGCGTCACTTTGCGACTACGAGCCAACGCCTGGAGCACCCTGTAGTACGCATGCGCTCGACCAGTGGATCCTCATTGAGCTTTGCGATATGACCAATCGCGTCACAGTCGCATTGGAACAGTACGACATCTCCACTGCGTGCAGTATCCTCGAAGATGGCCTCGATGGCCTCACGAACTGGTATATCCGTCTGTCGCGCCGTCGCTTTGCCGGAAAAGGACCTGGCGATGCCCCTGAAGCCACTGCAGAGCAATTTTCACTCGACCAGACTGCGGCGCTGAACACACTCCATGAAGCTCTTCTTATCATTATACGCCTCCTAGCACCATTCTGCCCGTTCATCACCGATGCGATCTACCTCAACCTCACGCGTCAGGAACATGGATCAGTTCACCTGACCGATTGGCCAGAAGAAAAGACTCTCGGCAGCACCGAACGCCGCATTCTCGAGAAGACGCGCACCCTTCGGCGGATTGTCTCGCTTGGCATGACGATACGATCAGAGCAGAAGGTGAAAGTTCGCCAGCCGCTACGATCAGCCACGATTGCCGTTCCATCCGCAATGCTCGATCTTGCCGCATTTACGGACGATGACCGAGCCCTCCTCATGCAGGAGCTGAACGTGAAAGATATCGTGTTTACGGATGATCCCGGCGCGCTCGGCACACGCACGGTCCAGGTGAATGCTCGCATGGTTGGCCCACGCCTGGGCAAGAAGGTGCAAGACGTGATTGCCGCAGGGAAGCGGGGAGCATTCACGCTCCTCCCCGATGGGCGGATCGAGATCCTCGGTGAAGTGCTCACGCCAGAAGAAGCCCCACTCCACTACACGGGCGCCGAGGGGACGGGCGTTGCAGCCGCAGGAGGCCTCATTGTGTCCGTTGATACGACGACGGACCCCGCACTCCTCCTCGAAGGCGATGCACGCGAGGTTATCCGCCACATCCAACAACGGCGGAAAGATGCTGGATTCTCGGTGCAGGATCGCATAACGCTCCATCTAAAAGGAAACGATGCCCTCATCGCCGCGCACGGGCGCACCATTGCGGATCAGACGAATGCGGACCTCGGCGATCATGGCGGCGAACCGTCAACGCTCGAACTTGATTCCGGCACTCTCCAGATCTCCTTCCTCCTCCCATAACCCATGGCCGATCGCTCCTCATCACTCCCGATTCGTCTCATCCTGCAGTATGCCCTCACCGTCGCACTGCTCTGGGGGATCACGCGGTATCTTCCGGACTACCTCGTTATTCAGGGGAGCCTCGCCGCCATACCGACGGTTGCAGCACTCGTACTCCTCCTTAACCTCTTTGCGCGACCAATCATGAAGATCCTCACGTTTCCGCTGAAACTGATCATGACACTCGTCGCGGTCATCCTCGTGAATGCACTCTTCCTCTGGATCCTCACGAAGATCGCTGAACAGTTTGACCCGACGACGGCGATTGTCCTGGTGCAGGGCGGGCTCGGTGGGTGGATCGTTGTCGCATGCATCCTCGGGTGCGCCAACTGGATCTTCCATAAAATTCTGTAAATTTATTGAGAATAATTTCAAATTCAGTCCTGTAATAAGCCATTGTATTCGTACACAATTTTTGATCAATTTTAGAGTGTTCCGACGCGCAACTCTTCATCATTCTGATACCAAGTTCTGCACTACACCTCTCAACACACTCTACGCATCGCCCTGTCGAACCGGTCGCACATTCATCGCACTTTTTCTTCGACACCACGGACGCATGCGAAGCATTGACGATGCA
>CAZLEW010000025.1:11961-12109 GCA_964558635.1 uncultured Candidatus Peribacteria bacterium | reverse complement strand
TGGTAGAGCAGTTGCCTCTTAAGCAATTGGTCGTGGGTTCAAATCCCACCCGGTCCACCATTCGACTCGTCCGTCCGATACGGACGGACTCGCTCATGGTCCTCGTCCCGCCGCTGCGGGAATCGGGCCATCTTTGCATGGAGGAAGT
>CAZLEW010000025.1:0-11951 GCA_964558635.1 uncultured Candidatus Peribacteria bacterium | reverse complement strand
CGCGACTTTCGAGTCGCTCGCTCATGTTAAAACCCTATTATTCTATGAAACCTCTGAAAGGTGTGTTTTGTCGCGAGTCGAATGACAGTGAGCGAAGCCGCAGCGAAGTCGAACTGCCCCGTCGTCGTTACTCGACTCGTTGTTCGCAACTCGCTCACCGTTCGACCCCGAGCTCACGGTCGAGGGGTGAACGGTCTCCCTGCCTACCGGCAGGCAGGCTCATGGTAGGCTACGTCGAAGGATCCCACATGGTTCACCACAGTTGTAAATACTGCATCATTGTCATATTAGTTCCTATTTAGGAAAAGAAGCGTACTGTTCATCTCTGGCGGTTTCTATCGTACCTCTATGCATGTTCGACTCATCATCAACGCGGTAGCATTGCAACTTCATTCGTATAAGAAAGAAGCTATCACGTTGGTGATGAGTGCGTTCATTATCATGATTGCGTTGTCCCTTTTTTCGTTTCCTCCTGCGATTGCGCAAGAATCGATTGTGGTAGGACCAGAGCAAGAAGAGACGGTCTCCAAAGAAATCACCATCGACCTTGGTGCGCAGATCATGTTTTTGTTGGAAGATGGCGTCCCTGTTCACATGTATCCCGTAAGTACGGGTAAAGCAAGTACCCCAACACCCGTGGGAGAGTTTCAAGTCTACCGAAAACAAGAATTGCGCATTAGTGGTCTCGGCACTCCGTATCGCATGCAGTATTACCTTTCGTTTACGAAAAGCGGCTCAATGGGCATGCACTCGCTACCGTATTTAGGTGTATCACCTTCGTCATCGAATTATTGGTTCGAAGCCTTAGATCACATTGGTATCCCTGTAAGCCATGGATGTGTGCGGCTTTTGCCCGATGATTCGTTCGCGCTGTTTGAATGGGCGGAGGTTGGAACACCCGTTCACATTGCTTTTCAAACAGAATACCGCAGGTACATTTCCCTGTTCCCTGTGTCAGAGTTTGCAGGTGGTACAGGATCGTTTCTTGATATCAGCACCACCCCGTACGGAACAGCAATTGAATACGGTCAACAGCAAGGGATGATCGAGGGGTACGAGGACAATACGTTCCGCCCGCAGCAGACAATCAACCGTGCGGAGTTCATCAAAATTCTTGCAGAAGCATACGCATCGGATGAAGACATTGATCAGTGCATTCCGAAATACGGACACACCTTCACGTATCCTGACGCTCCGACATCTGCATGGTATGGCGCGTACCTGTGTGTTGCACATCGGATGATGGATGTCCGTGGATATCCCGATGGATTCTTCAGGCCTTCGCAGCCTGTGAACTTTGCAGAAGCAGCGAAAATTCTTGCAAATGCTGCGGCTCTTGAGAGTCATCTGTCTGATGCAGATTTTCTGGACACAACGGTTTGGTATCGCCCGTACACACAGGCACTCGCTGGCAAGAAAGCAATTCCTCCAACAATTGCGGCCTACAATCAGTTTCTCACGCGCGGTGAAATGATGGAGATGATGTATGCCATACAATCAGGTCGCTCTTCCCTTCCACAAGCGACGGTCCTCGCTGAATACCTGTCGATCAGCGATGAATTTTATTTTTCCTACCCCGCGCATATCTTCGTGACCACGCAAGAATCAGTCTGGTGGCCATTCTTCCAAACAGGAAAAACATATACGGGCATGAAGCTCATTCATGCGGTTCCCATTGAGAAATGTAGCGAATCTGGATTACCAGAACACTGCACGCCGCTCACGCGAGATATGACGATTGGCTTCTTCGTCATTCCTCTGTCGCTAGCTTCCATCCAAGCGCAAGCCGAAAGCTGGCAAACAGCGGAACCATTGATCCTGCACGATCGCACGGGCTTTACCTTTACGACAGGAGTGGAAGGAGTGAATACATCGTATTCATTTGTGCCTCTTTCAGAAAAAACAACGCTCATGATCACGCATGATTCTCTTGATGAATCTATCCTCTCGCACTACCAGAATCAGCCTGATGTAATTTCATTTGAACGACAAATACAGCTTTTCGATCAGATCATGGCTACTGTGTCGTTCGAAATTCCTGAGCATCTCAACTGCGACAATGGGAGTAAGTTTTCGTTGTACTTCTATAGCCAGACTGATTACGAGAATGCTCTGTTTGATCTCCCGGTGCGGGTCGAGCGATGCATCATGCCGAAACCTGAGAATATAGCAGATGCTGCGCTTCGTGCGCTGTTCGATGGACCCACAACAGACGAGCATGTGAACGGTGCTGTCACGTCGATTGATATGCAGAATCTTGCGCCGTTGTACCTGGGTCTCACAATTAAAGATGGTGTAGCAATCGTCAATTTCAAGAAACAAGCACTATCAATGCTCAATTCCGCAGCAGCGCGACAATTCATGGTGAAATCGCCCATTCAAATGACATTACTTCAATTCCAAAATATTACGGATGTGACGTATGCAATCGATGGAGTGATTTTCGACGAATGGGATGCATAATCACTTCGTTGCGGTACGTTTCAAGTATTTCAAATGAACTCCGCACGTTCACTGGTTAGGAGGATAGGGGAGTGCGTGGCGATGATGAACTGGAACACAAAAAAACGCCGCCGGTTTCCCGGCGGCGTGCGTAGAGCCCTTGTGGGGCTCTAACGCGCATACGTTCGTTTCGGCTTCGCCCTCTTCGGGGCCTCAATTTGCACGAGAGGCGGGGGAAGTACATCGGCGATTGCCTCAGCAACGTTCTCATCTGTCGTGTATAAATCTTGAAGGATCTCGCATGCGAGGAAAATCTGCTTCAGGACCGACCAGCGGACTCTTGCCCACTGTCCGATCACCTCGACCTTACCTCGCGTTGTAACACGCAGGAGCTTCGTCGATGGGCCGGCATCGGCCGTATAGGCCCGCGTCACGGTCCACATGCCCCACTTCTCGAGCAGCGCCTTCACGCTGAACTTTGAACGCGAATCCTTGCTCCCACGGGGCGTGGGGACGCTCTGATTGGGCATTTCCTCGTCCCACTGCGCTTTGTGGATGGCCTCCCAGCCGGTCCACCCAACCCATCGGACGTTGCATTCACAGCGCTGATCGCTGATGCTCTCATACAAGATTACGTCGGGCGTCATGCCTGACTTACCGCAGAAAAGCATCAACCCTTCATTGGCGGCCAGATCCCGAAGAGTGACCGGTCGACCCAACCGCGCAAGCCGACGCTGCTTGTTCAGCCGTCGTTTGTCCTTTCTTCCGAGTTTGTACCACTCGGGCTGCTTTCGAATGTCGGTTTCAATCCAATGGGGTTGTCGAATCTCCCAGAGGCCGTCGGGGAAGCGATACACTTCTCCCACACATCCCTCGACTCGCACTCCATTTTCCCGCGTTCGCTCTTGTTGAGTAAGCATGTAATCCTTCCTCTTCCTGGTTTTCCCAGGCGCACAGTGTTAGCAGAATGACGGACCTCCCGTCACACTGGGTTTGGCAGCAGGGAAATTCCCTCACAAACTGCCCAAGCCGATGCTTTATAACGAACTAAGGTTATAGTATATATTTACGAGTTTTTGTCAAGCAACTTCAAGAGAAGCGGCAACTCCGTCACCCCATCACTGCCAGAAAAGTGCCCGTATCCGCTATGGAGCTCCAGTGGGACGCCAAGTGCGACTGCCAGGTTTCGCCCACAGTAGACAGGTACTGCATCATCGTCATCGGAGTGGATCACGGTAAACGACGGGCACGCCTCACGCACGCGTGACCAATCGATGGGATCATCAAGGAACGTTCGCAGCTCTTCGTACTCCGGCCCAAGTTCTTCGTAAAAACCCGCAACGAAGATGCAATGGCCGACGTGCTGGCCCGGGGAAAGCGAGAGTAGGTATCGAATTATTGTGATACAGCCGAGGCTATGACCGACGAACACGTCGTCTGGGCATGGTTCACCGACAACTTCGTGAAGCGTGCCAACCCATGGCCTGACGCGAGGATGATCTGTTTCTGGCATAGAGGGTACGAAGACGTCGTACCCGCGTGTCTCGAGTTCTTGCGTAAGCCAAGGAAGCCACCCATGCTCAGGGGTGCCTGTGTAGCCGTGAATGAGGAATGCGCGGGGCATACAGCAATTGTATCACGTTTCACAAAAGACCCCGTTTCCGGGGCCCTTTGTCTCTCTCTGCTCCTACGCATGAGGCTCAAGCGTTATTATTGGTCTTGATCTGTGTCATCCTCTTCGTTGTCATCGTCACGTCCTCTGTGCATTTTCATGCGCATCGGGAGTTCAACGCCTTTTTCTTCAGCAATTTCTTTCATCGTTTTGCCATCTTCAAGTGCTGATCGAAGTTCGGTTGCTGTCATCCCTAGCTTCGTAGCGAGTTGCTCAGGGTTTGGCCCACGGCCGTGCATCATGTTGTGCCGACCACCGTTCCCTTGGCCACCCAATGGTCTCATTGAATCCTTCAGTGCAGGATTTTTTGCGACTGCAGCTTCAATCTCTGTGCGCATTACTGCGTGTGCCGATTGCACGGCAGTGTTTCGAGCGGCTTCATCTGTCATGTCTGCCGCTGCCTCGAGGGCGATGCGATGGGTTTGAATAGCAGCCTTTTGCACTGAGACGAATGCATCGACATTGAGCAGGAACGCGTTGTCGCGGTCGATCATCTCGCGGACGTCATCCTGGCTAAGGGGTGCGCGTTCGCCGTGGAATCCGGCCATCCTGCCGATCATGGATGTTGTAGACGACGAATCGCTCGATGGCTGCGCGCCAGCAATTTGCGCGATGACAGGGAACGCAAGTGCGAGTGCTGAAATGCCTGAAACTGCGCCGATGGTAAATGCTTTGTTCATACGAGTGTGTGAGGAAGAAATAGAATATCCACACTCTACGACACCGATGTTAAGAGGGGATTAATACGAGATCGTGAATGTAGAACCTTTTCCCTGCACGCTTGTAACCGTGATCGACCAACCATGAAGGTCGACAATCCGCTTTGTGAGTGACAACCCGAGCCCCAACCCTCCCTTTTTGCTTGTGCGTGCTTCGTCCTCTTGGTAAAAACGGTCGAAAATTTTCTTCAGTGACTCTGGTGCGATGCCTTTCCCCGTATCTTCCACACTCAATGCATGCTTCGTGAGTGTTACCATCACTGTGCCGCCGCGCGTGTTGAACTTAATCGCATTCGCAAGCAGATTAGAAATTGCCTGACGCAGCAGTGCCGTATCGGCCATAAGGAAAATACCCGGAGACAGTGTCTGTGTGATGGTGACTCCCGCGGCAGATGCAGCAGGCTCATGCATGGCAATCACACTCGCGACGAGTGACGTGACATCGGTCGACTCGGTCTTGAGTGCGAACGAATCGAGCCGGGCAAGCTCCAGTAGGCGCTCTATGAGGATTGCGATATCGTTCAGATCTCGCTTTGCAGCAACGATAAACGAACGGTTATCGGCGGTAGTGAGGGCCACATCGAGCGACGTACTGACGGCCGTGAGCGGCGTGCGAAGTTCATGACTGGCATCCTGCGTAAATTGCTCCAGACGCTGCATCATGTGCTCTGCGGGCTTTAAACTGCGACGGGCAAAGAACAGCCCAACAATGAACGTGAGCGTAGAGATTGCGGTACTAATAAGAAGGAAGAGGAAGACGCGCCTTCTGAAGTCACGCGACGATGATCGATCGGCGACCTGCACATACCCGATGACCGTACCATTTTCGATAAATGATTTTGTGAGAATATCATATGATTCGCGACCAGTTTCAATGGTGTGAATATCATCATCGCCATCCGAATCATGCGTAAACGGTACATCGTCATAGAGCGTGCCAGCAAACAGCGTACGTCCCGATGCATCGAGGATACGAATGCGCTCGCGTTGAAATTGTGGGAGCGGGGGAACACTTCCAAATTTTTCAGGGCGATTCATGATCTGCAACAACTGACGTTCTAGTCTGTTATGCGTTTCGCGACCGTGTTGATACACATCAGCCGTGAGGAACACCATGCCCGTGACCATAAGAAGCCCAAACACGAATGCGGTGAATTGCAGCGCGATGATGTAGCTAATGCGCCGGAAGATCATGCTGGAATACGGTAGCCAACACCTGGAACTGTCTCGATGGTACTCTTTCCAATCTTCTTTCGCAGGTATGCGATATGGACGTCGACCGTCTGCGAAAACATCAGAGTGTCGCTATTGCCCCACACATGCGACAGAATCGAAGGTCGATCGTGCACGATCCCTTTATTGCGTAGGAGGTACTCAAGCAACGCGTACTCTTTTGGCGCGAGTGAAACCTTCTTCTTCCCTTTCATGACCTCACGGGTGATTGTATCAATGGATAGTTGCCCCGCCGTGAGGATCGGTGACTTTTCGACCTGCTTACGACGAAGGAGCACGCGAACGCGGGCGAGCAGTACGTCGAGATCAAACGGCTTTGTGATGTAATCATCTGCCCCAAGGTTGAGCCCACGAATCATCTCCTCTTGCTTGCCGCGCGCGGTCAGCATCAGGATTGGCACGTTCTTGCCGCTCTTACGGAGCAAATCGCACACCGTGTACCCATCCATACCGGGTAAGTTAATATCGAGGATAATTAAACCGACTTCTTCCGTCATGGCAATTTCCAAACCCTCGTTGCCGCTGTGCACCACCGTCACGGCGTAGTGCTGCATCTCTAACAACGTCTTCATGTTCGCTGCGACGGTTTCGTGATCTTCTATAATAAGAATGCGCATACGTGCAGTATACGCCGATATATTAAGAACGGATGAACGAGTTAATCAGCGAGAAAGAACTCTTTGAAGCAACCTTCTGAACCAAGTACGTGGTTCTTGTACTACTGGTGAAAAAGGCACCTCCAGTGCAGTGTTCGACTTCTCCGGATTCTGTAAGAACACTGCAGGATCGAATGTGTCGGTAGGTCTTGCATCATTCCTCAGATGATCCAACCATCCCTCTATACGATTTTTCAGGCCTTTAGCATCACCACTTTCTACGAAATCTCCATAATTTTCTGGAAGAGGAAGATTCGCTAAGCGTCTTGGATCTCGATTACTTTGAGGGTCAATGCCACATGTATTTTCTACATCATTGACGATTACACGCAGTGCATTGAGCGATGATTGACAATTGTTTCTAAGCAAATTCTTCAGACCGTCTGCGTTGCGAATATTCGTAAGAGTATTTCGAAGTGCTTGTAAATTATTACAGAGCGAGTCTGGCGCGGTACCCCACTGTTGCAAAGCATTTTTCAAGTTTAGCATCTTCGTAGCAAGTGCTGGATAATGTTCGTTTTGAGCACCCTGAGCTAAGGTCTCGATAGTCGACGTGATATCGTCAATGACGTGTTGTTTATCCTCCGCCCACGCTTTCATACCGTCCGGTGTTTGAGGATATTGTTCTGATGCGATAAATAGCGAAGCTGAAATCGTCTCCCTTACGGCAAGGCACTCATTTTGAATCATTTCACATAATTGTTCTAGCTCGTTCGTATCACGAACTTCATGTGGGGCTCCTTGAGCATCCACCATGATCCATGGTGGCTCATTTGATGCAGCGAGATACGCTTGAACATCGTCCATGAGCGTACGACCGAGTGGTGCCAGAGCTGCGTGAATTGCCTCCTCCTGCTGCACGACCAAGGCCGCTTCCAACGCCCATACATTTGGCGCTTCCATCTTCGCTGCCTCTGAAGCAATTGCGCTTTCGCCGATGACGGATAGTGCTTTAGCCATTGAACGTTGTGCAGAGAAGAATGGAAATTATCGGCCATCAGCGACGAGATCCGCCGCGCCATGGAGGATCGGCTCGAATTCGAGCGCAACAGAGCGGGGGAGGCCTCTATACTGTGAGACAAGGAGTTGATCGCGCGTTGTGCCATCGTGCTTCTGTACATGCTGGATCCACGCGACCTCTCCACTGCGAAGTGTGCGCCCCATGACGGGTTCTGTATGTGTATATCCGAAGAACGGCCCTTCCATGGTAACGACTCTTTTATCATCAACGCCATAGAGCGTCGAGTATGCGTTGTCGTGTTCGTCGGTCATCCCAAGAAGCACCAGAGGGCCAGGTGTATCATTCAGGAATACCATATCCTGGCTACCAGGGAAGACCGTGGCATCCAAGCCCATGCCGAATTCCTTGTAGTAGTGCACATACAAGCTATGACTCTTACGCGTCACAATCGGCATGCCAGCGGCCACGGCAGCACGGAAAACCGTTGTCGCACTTTGGCAAATGCCGCCGCCAGGAGCCGGTTCTAAATCTCTTCCATTGACAATAATCAGCGAATCGAACCAACCGTTGCTTTTTGTGATGGGGCCGCCAAGCGTTGCATTGTATGAAAATGTTTCATTCGAAGCGACGATGATGCCATTCGCTTTTTCATTCATCGCCTTGCGCACGTTCTGCTTGCGTCCCCAAGGGCTGCTTGCGAATTCAGAACGGCCACTCCCCATTTCATGCAGAACATGTGTGGTCGTTCCATCGTCATAGAGCACAGCACCACGAATGTGTTGGACTGGCACTGTCACCGCATCAATATTTTTTTCGTAGGCCTGCACAATTGCAGCAAGGACGCGGTCTGCATCATACGATTGGCCATCGGCAACGCGCCCGTCGACTGTCGCTCGGACGATAGATCGGTCCTGCTTCGTTTCTATAATCCTCGCAAACGACGGCGCTTGAAGTCCGTCTGGTGCATGTTCAGCGATGTGTTGCTCAATGACGTTTGTATCAAGCTCGAACCGTGGTGAGCCCCGCAGTGAAAAAGAAATCCACTCAGGGTACCGATTGAGCGAAACCTGCCATGTCGAAATATCAGCCGAGGTTGCCTCATCTTGAAAGACGATGGAGACAGAGCGAGAGAGCAGTGCACGTCGGACACTGATCGCACTTCGAAGTGAGGCGAGTGTCGGTTGCTGGTTGAATCGCTGCTCAATGCGCTTTTGCAACCGAAGAGCAACGCGGGTGAGTGACGCATCATCGTTCGATACGTGCACAGCCTTCGGCACATGCCGAAGGGTCGTGCGTGCGGAAACCTCGATTGCCTGCGTTGCGGATGCCTGAACAAAGACGGCACTGCCCGAAACGAGTGTGCTGGCAAGTAAAGCGAGTGCGAGTGTTTTTGTGTGTGTCACGTGTATATTATAGCATAAATTGTATATAATGCAAACACACAAAAAATAAGCAGAAAAAAAGCGCCAGCGACCGAAGTCGCTGACGCGTTCTGGCACTGCATTGCCGTTGACGACTATTTCTCCGCGATGACAGAGAGCGAATCGCCTTTGCGTAATGTCCACCCAGACCCCGTGAGGACACAGTTCACACCGAACGTCGCACCTTCGTTCTCCGGCGGTCGCGCAGGGCGATGCTTTGCAAGGAATGCAAGCGGCTGCTTGTCCCCCCTGAACGATCCACCATGCACCGTCGTAACAGAGCATCGAACGCACAAACCGCCGAAGGACAGTGTGTGATGCCCATGAATGCTCATTTCTTTGATCACGTCGTCCATGTTTGCAGGCAGTTGCTTTCCTGAATTCGATTTTCCAAGAACGATGTTCGCCCTGAGTGGTTCCATGCGTAGTGGCACATGTCCTTCATACTCCTGCGCAATCTGCCTATTTGTCCAATCAAGCGTCTCCACCAATGTAACGAGCAGCTGCCCACCGTCCGAGAGAAGTGTCTGAGCACGGGGGTCACCGCACGCGTGTCGCTCTTCCACTTGACGATAAAACGACGTTGGACGACAGAGCACGTGGATGTTGTTGATACGCTGCCTATCAAAACCAAAGTTCTTGCATAGGAATGAGCGTACCCACTGCGTGACAGGTCCGTCTTCCGGAACAAGGTGATGGATATCGCTATCCGATGAAAGGCGAACACTGACACACGTTCCCATTTTTGCATGAAGATGAAACGGGTCTAGAACAAGTGGCTCCATCCCCGTCGCGGTATAGACAATGCTCTGCCCCTCGAGAGTGCCGGCAATTGTCGCGAGGAGCGGTACTTCCCGCTGGGTAACGCGCTCGAAATCCCACCGTTTGTCGAACACACGATTGGCAAGCATGAAGGTACGATCGTGGATACCACCATCCGTTGCGAGGCCGTACCGTGTGACCTTTGCGCTCGGCAAGCTAACCATCCCAAGCGATTTGATCGGTGCGATGTTGATCTCCGTTATCGACGCGGTACATCCCGTGCAATCTGGGCACGCATCAAGCGAAGCGGCGTAGGCATCCAAGCCTTTGCGGCTGCCTTTGAGCAATTGTCTCCATGTTTTCATATAACCCTTCCCTTCCTTTCGTTGGTGTAAAAAAGCGAAGACGTCCTGCGATGGGCAGGTTATGTACTATAGCAACGTGTTTCTTTTGATCAATCATTGTTAAATTTATAATTCCCAGTTTTCAGGAAAAACATCGACTATGAGCGGAATTGTCGAATGTTTGTTGACGCGATAGTTATTTGAATGCAAAATAATTTACCTATGAATCTTGAACACACTCAATCTCTCATTACTGGCGCAAGCAGTGGGATGGGTCTTGCAGTTGCAGAGCGCTTCGCCCGAAAAGGTAGCATTGTTCATTCATTTGATGCGCAAGTTCCCCTGAGGGAAATAGAAGGCATCACATCTCACTTAGTCGATGTCCGAGATCCTGAACAAGTAGCTCGCGGTATGAGAGATGTAACGGGAAAGCTGCAAGTGTTGTTTAACAATGCAGGTGTGCTGGTACGGGGTGGCTTGTTCGGCGTTTCATATGAACAGTTTCGCAAAATGTTGGAGGTTAACGCACTCGGTTCATGGCTAACACTCAAAACTGCAATTGAACAAGAAAAGCTCGCAGAAGGGGCAACAATTATTCAGATGTGTTCGACAGTGGGTGGTCCTCCAGGGCGGCGAATGTCTGCACCGAAAGTACGGCCATACAGTCTCAGTAAAGTGCTGGTGCATGAGATGATCGGTGCGCTACGAGCTGATCGCCCAGATTTGCGCATAAAAGCTGTCTACCCTGGTGCGGTAAAGACACCTATGACGATGGCGGGGTTTGCATCTGAGGCAGAGTACGACAAACAGGCGATTGCAAATTGGGGCGTTGTTAGTACTGCAGAAGATATTGCAGATAAGATTATGCAACTACTCGACAGCGACGCTGATAGTCTTCTGTGGGATCCGACAAGGAGAGAGTATGTTTTTGAGTGATTATTGAGAGTTAGTGAGACACACTAAAGACCATTATTTAAATAACGAGAATTTCTTCGTCAAAGGCTGAATTTCATCGGTGGATCCAAACAAGCAAATTCCCCAATACTCCAATTCGGCTTCTGGCGTTTCTTTTGTGCGCTGTAGTTGGTCAGCAGATGTCCCCACAGTCATCGTGCTCGTGAAGTCCGTAAAGGGGATGTCTTTTACAAGGCATTCATTTGCAGTCATGCAGTCACAAAAAGCGTTCCGCAGCAGAAAAGAACGTCAACATTGCCCCACTTCGCCACGAGGCTACGCGGGGCACACTTCGGGGTGTGCTGATAATGAAGATTACTTTTGCATGAGGCGTGGTTCACCACGCGAAGCTCCTCGCAAGGAGCGAAGTGTGGTGGAGCTGAGGGGATTCAAACCCCTGACCCCCTGATTGCAAATCAGGTGCTCTATCAACTGAGCTACAGCCCCATACTAGGTGTCCGCGATGGTAATGAAGATCAAAGAATAAATCCAGATGGAGGTGCCGGCGGGAATTGCACCCGCGTATGGGGGTTTTGCAGACCCCTGCCTTACTGCTTGGCTACGGCACCAGATAGCCGCAGCAGGATACTTAAAGGTGAAAGCGAAAACCAGCAGGTTATCCAAAAGCCCTCTTATTCAGCTGTCGCCGCGTCCTGCTGCACGAATGTCACGCTGTTCAGCATGGAAAGAACCTGCGCTTCAGTCTCATCGGGCACGCTGACCGGCGTTGCTGCCGTAAAGGTGTAACCTACCGAGTTTGATACCGCGCTTAACTGATAGAAGCGAG
>CAZLEW010000024.1:0-12357 GCA_964558635.1 uncultured Candidatus Peribacteria bacterium | reverse complement strand
GCCCCCGTGGCAAACTGTGGTTTCAATTTTATTCCTGCACTGCTGCGTCAGCTGCATCCACAGTCGGGTTCGTGAGCGTCGCATTCTCAAGGATTGCCACAATTCGCTCTTCTGCACTTGTGTCAATCGAGACGGGAGTTGCTGCGGTAAATGTATAACCATTGCGCCCTTTCGCCATACTCAACTGGTAAAAACGAGCCGTTGGCTGCTCAGCACTGGGTTGCGCGGTAAAAATGTGCAAGACGTGCTTCGCACCGTCAATCGTTACCGATCGCTCATCGATACGCGCATATCCCGGGAGGGTCGTCACCGATGCTGCACCTGCAATGCTGTACTCTGGCGATGTCACATCCTGCGAAAGAACCTCACGCGTCACAACGATTGTCAAATACTGCCCACCAATGGACTCCTCTGTTTGAAACGCGACAACGGCTTCTTCTGGCACGCCACGATCGTTCAAATTCGCACGATCCAACACCTGCCAGCCCGCGGGCAAACACGTACCGACCTCACCATCCCAATACGATTGATCACATTCCACGACGGTGCTGCTGCTACAGGCGGAAAGCGTAAGAAGCAGAGCTGAGAGAGAGAGTATTCGAAGTTGCATGTGCGTTATCATACGCATCTGCAATCAAAATGCACGAGTCAACAGCCGAAGCGTAAAACAAGACTACGCTGGACAACCGACAAGAAACACGTGCAATAGTGCCATAGGGAATTGAGGCAAAACGCTAAAAATGCTATACTACCCAGATGTATACACACATAAAACAACTTGTTCGGACTGCTGCACTCATCGGAGTTATCGTACCTCCGACTGCACTCGCAGCGATGATGCTGCAGTTACCGACGGATGCGATTGTTGGTCTTGGCTTTGATCTCCTTGTACACGGCGCACAGAGTAAGAGCGCCGTTGCAATTCAGATGCAGACACCTGATGGCGGCAATGTGGGGCTACGTGGTATTGCAAACGATGCAGGCGATGTCACGCTCCCCGTCAAAGGATCGACAACCGAACGTGCAGGAACATACAAATTTATCTCAGAGGACGGCACGACCGCAGACCTGGATGTGCTCCCTGATGCGATTGACCCTGTCCTCTCAGAAATCAATGTCTGGACGCCACGAATTAAGAATGACGGCGCAGACGGAGCAAGCGTCACTGTGACCCTCCGAGATCAGTACGGCAACCCCCTCCAAGGTCGCATTGCAACGCTTGTCAGCGGGCGAAGTGATGACGATATTTCCGCAGAAACAAACCAAACCGATGAGAATGGCGACCAACATTTCGCCGTTCGCACCTTCGAGCCAGGGACAATTTCACTCCGCGCGATCGATCTTTTGAGTGGCATCCCCCTAGCGGACGCAGCAACAATTCGCAGTGGCGATACACCCGCAATCGGCGGACGCGACGACGAAGATGTTCCCGTGAGCCGTATGAGTAATGGCAATCGCTTCTTTTACGCTCAAGTATCATCGTTCGATGTTATTGACGGGTTTGTCATCGACGCTCCATCAACATTACCTCTCGACGAAGAAGCGGAACTCATTACCATCCGCGCCGTCGATAAAAACGGTGAATCAATCGAAAACTATGCAGGAACGGTCATTTTTTCATCGACCGACCCAAACGCAACACTCCCGAACTTCGGTAAGTACACGTTCAAGCCACGCGACCTCGGGAAGAAAAACTTCCCTATCGTCCTTAAATTTAAATCGCCTGGCCCTCAGACATTTCGCGTCGAAGACCAAAATGATCGCACAATTTTCGGCGATGTAACCCTCACCGTTATCGGAAATACATCAACCCCTACGACGGGCAGTATTACCATCACATCACCCATTGATGGCGGAACCGTCAATGGCACATCGGTTACCATCGAAGGAACGGGGCCAACCTTCACCAACGTGGTCGTGCTTGGTGGAGCAATAGATACACCAGGATCCACAGACGCAAACGGGCGCTTCTCGATCACCGTGCCACTGCGCAGTGACCAACGCGACTACACAATGCGCGTGCAAGACGAAGATAAGCGCTACGATTCAGGGCCAATCCTCCTTCGTCTCGATGCTGAACCCCCTTCAATTGCGTCAATAACCTTCAAGCCAGAGCAGCCAAAAGAAGGTGAAAAAACGCTCGTCGTTGTAAAGAGTGAACCAACACTTTCATCTGCTGTACTCACGATCACACAGAAAGATACGAACGCCGTGCAAAACATCACCCTCACGGAGACGTCAATCGCTGGAACGTATCAAGCATTCTTTACTGCTCCACAGCCAGACGACTACCAACCACGACTCTTGGTCACTGATGTCGCAGGCAACACGGCGGAGCTCCAGACTACGATCACGATTGGCTCCCCGGCTCTCGCAACAGTTGGCAATGTTACGGCGGAACCACGCGTGAATGGTGTCAGTGTACGTTGGAAAGAAATCGAGGAAGGTGCAGACAAGTACCGTGTGTACGTCGGCGAAAACCCCGCATCATTCGGGTACTTCCTCGACACAGAAAAATCTGCAAACAATGCGACGATTGCCGGTCTCACACCGGGGAAACAGTACTACTTCGCTGTGACTGCCCTACAAGCAGACCGCGAAAGTGATAAAAGCCTCGTCGTCACCGCGAAACCTCAAGGTATGTCGTTATCCATACAGCCAGAAGATCACGGACTCCAACTCACATGGACATCGGTGGATGCCGATACGCCACTCTCGCACTTCCTTATTGAGTACGGCCTCACCGAGGATCGCCTCACAGAAACGCGCCTCCTCAATCGCGAACTCACGTCGACGACCCTGCAAGACCTCTTAAACGACGTCGAGTATGTCGTGCGTTTGACGCCTGTGACCGCCGCAGGGAAGAAACTCTCGGATCTTTCAACCACTGCACGTGGCACGCCAATCGGCGAACTATTCCATCCCGGTGCCGGTGATCCCATCCCATTCGATCTGACGAATCACCCTGGCGAACTCGAGGCGACCGCTCCCGAAACACCTGGGTCAGGTATCCCAGCTGTCCTCACGTGGAGTGTAATTGCTGCAATCGTGGGTGGGGGCTGGTATCAGTTGCGTCGGACAGCGGAACGAAAACGCACGCGGGCATTCTTTGCATCGCTCCCGCACGCCTAATGACGCCCTCCCCAGCACGAACGACGATGTCGATTGGCGGAGCGACGTTCGACCTCTTTGTGATTGCCGACCACAGTGTGATCCACAAAGACGAACGCGATCGTGCATTCACGCTTCCCCTCGGGTCCAAAATTCTCGTTGAAGATGTCATCCGCACCTACGGCGGTGGCGCACATAATACCTCGATCGGGCTCGCGCGACTGGGCTGCAACGCTGCATATTGCGGCGTCATTGGCGATGATGCATGGGGTGAAGCAATCCTCTCTCACTGCACGGAAGAAGGAGTGAATACAACAAACGTCACGGTCGTCGAGAACGAAGCATCGGATTTCTCGATCATCCTCACCGCAAAAAATGGCGAGCGGGTCATCCTCAAGCACCCTGGCACGAGCAAGCATCTCCAAGATGCAACCTTCGCACGCGAGGCTGCAGCAAGTGTTGACTGGCTCTACCTCAACAGTATTCAAGAAGTTGCGTGTCAGATTGAAGATGACATCATTCGTATTCTCTCAGAAACTCCACATGCACGTCTCACGTGGAACCCAGGTAACTGCCAAATAACAATGGGAACCGCGCACACACAGATTCAATCATTGCTTCGTCAAACCGATCTCCTCCTCCTCAATAAAGAAGAAGCACTTACATTCACAGGGGCAGAAGACATCGTCGCAGCAATGAAACACCTTCTATCACTTGGCGTTTCATTGATCTGTATTACAGACGGAGCAGAGGGTGTTGTCGCGACCGATGGAAGAGAGCAGTATCATTGTGTACCGGCAAACTGCCCCGTTGTGGATACAACAGGCGCAGGCGATGCCTTTGGCACGGGTGTTACGTGGGCACTATTGCATGGCAAAAACTTGCCAACAGCCCTCCGTGCTGGTACCATAAATGCAATGAGTGTCGTCGGAGCGGTCGGGTCACAACCTGGCCTCCTCGACCTCGCAACGATGGAGCAACGCCTCCTCGATTCCGATGTCTCTGTGACTTCTACACGACTCTAAGGATACCAACATCCGCCACGCTCATCCTTTCTTCCCTCCCCTGTCATGTCTGACGACGCTTTGCTTCAGATCCACGAACTCCTTGAGAGCGCGCAAGCGTCCCTCAAAACCGCAACATCGATGCTGCGTGAATTGACGGGCGTTGCGGATCCTATGAAAGAACGTCTCGCATCCCGCGCCACTCGCCCCTCTGTCAGTGCACCAGTCTCGGGCCGCATGATCGAAGGTATCTTTGATGGGCAAAACATGATCGACGCCTCGGGCCAAAGCTATCCAGTTCCTGCGAACTACGCCAGTAAGAGTAAACTCGTCGAAGGTGATGGTATGAAACTCACCATTACCGATGAAGGGAAATTTATCTATAAGCAAATCGCCCCCATCGACCGCCGCATTGTGCGCGGTGTGCTGATCCAAGAAGATGGTCAATATAAGGTCCTCGCCGAAGGGAAATCGTTCCGTGTTCTACTCGCCTCTGTCACATTCTACCGTGCAGAAGTGGGCGACCAGGTCACAGTCCTCCTCCCGAGCATTGGCGAAGCAAAGTGGGCAGCGATCGAGGCCGTCCTCCCAAAGCACCTCGCCGAAGCAGCAGCACGCGAAGCCATCGCACAAGGTGCACTGGAAGAAGAAGACGGCGAATTGACGCCTATTGCTCACGATGCACCACCTGAGGAAGAAGAAGCGCCAAAGAAGACGCGCAAGAAGAAGGCCTAATATTGGCGAGTGATTTTCTTTGTGCTTACAGCACTTCACTTATAGCTTATGGCACGTGATGCTCTTCCCACGCTCAATCGTCATCCCCGCACTTCTCGCTCTCGTTGCGATGGCACTCATCGGAGGATTCCTCGTGTGGCAACTTGATCGTGCGCGTCTGTTCCTACAAAAGACACCTCAGACACAAACTTCTTCAGGCGCAACGATCCGGACGATTTCGCCATTGCCACCCGTGATCAATCACGATAATTCAGCGCTTTCGGCCCTGCGCAGTGGTGATCTGTTTGCACTCCGCGGCGAGTGGACCGCTGCAGAGAAAGACTATGCGCGAGCAGTCGATGCGGGCGGGGGTATTACTGCTCTGCGCAAGCTTGCGCAAGCACAACTTCAACGTCGCAATATCGATGCAGCACGAGAAACCCTCCGCACGCTGCGATCGGCGGGAGCGAGGGACGAAGATCTTGTCTTACTCGAGAGCATCATTCAACTGCGATCAGGGAACAATGCTGATGCACTCCGCATTCTGACTGAGGCCAGTGAATCACCACAAAAACACTATGGCCTCGCCCTCCTCGCAATTATCAACCAACGACATGATGATGCGCGCCAATCGCTTGCGACGGTGATCGCCGGATGGGAACCAACACTGCGCAGTTACGCAAAAACGTTGCTTGCAGCATACGACGAATACAGCCTCTTTGCCGATAGCCCCGAAAGTCATCGCCAGACACTCCTCGCGCGAGCACTCGCCGATATCGGTGAATGCGAATTGGCATTACCGATCCTTGCGACTGTCCTCACCACGAGCGATGACTACCGAGACGCATGGATTGTCCAAGGATATTGCCAACTCACCACCGAACGACCAGATGCAGCAAAATTATCCCTGGAACGCGCGTATGCCATTGATCCGCAGAAGCCAGAAATTCAGTATTTCCTTGCACGAACATTCTCAATCCTTGGCGATCACCAGGCAGCTGTTACGTATCTCACCTATGCACTCGAAAACGGATTTACACCTGTCACCGAAGCCAAACGCCTCCTTGCTGCTGAAGCCTTCGCAATAGGCAACAGCACACTTGCACTACAACAACTCGACGATCTGACGCGCATGGATACTGCGACCGTCGATGCATTCTCTGAATTTGTGACAGCGTCCTTGAGTATTGGCCATACAGAAGAAGCCTATGCTCGTGCACAGGCCGCCGTTCAGCTCCATCAAGACAGTGCAATCGCTCATGAGCTGCTTGGCTGGGCAGCAATGGAGACACAACGCCTCGACGAAGCAAGGGCAGAGCTCACGACAGCCCTGACACTAGACCCTTCACTCCAGAGTGCCCGCGAACGCCTTGATTCCCTCTGATGTATGTCTTCCTTCATGCGCCAATGCCTCATCGGCAGTGTCATTGCCCTCTGCATCATCTTGATGGCACTTGCCGCATTGTGGTGGAACACCATCACACCCAAACGATCGCTTGCAACCCGTCTGCCAGCGGATGCTGTGTTGTTCTATGCGGAATTCACAGGAAATGATGCGACCATTCTCCAAACCGTCGCAACGCTCGCTCCGAGCCTTACACTCCCGACTCTTCCTCCTTCGACAAATGCGATTGCAGCAGTGCAAGGATCCAATGGATACCACGGGTGGTTTATTCAAACGACAGATCAATTCGGCACACGTCATATCGTCGGATCGGATCCTCAACTAGCCACAATCATTGATGCGCCAGGTTCTACTTTGCAAGACGATTCGACGTTTCGCCTTCTCCACATGGGAGCAGACACCTCGTGGGCCTTCCTTGCCTTTCCTCGACTCTCACCTGATGGTTCTACACTTCAACCCGTGCTTTCGCTCAAGACACCCCTTGCCGTACGCCTCTCTGCATCAGGAGTTATTCTCCGTCAACAGCTCGACGCCCCACGAACACTCACGCAATGGACCGCTGCTCCCATGGCCACACCTCCAAACCTTTCACAGACATTGCTACTCCCATCCTGGGATACCATGCGTGCCCTCTCTGTACACCTCTCCCCTAACGCGCTCGACGTAGCAGTGGCCCTCTCTCAAACATTCTTCCAAACAGTTGCTGGTGAGAAGAGTATGACAAAAGACGCAGCAGTCCTGTTGCACACTCCTTCGATCTTGCTCCTCGGGCACGATGGAAGTGGTAACACGGTCTTTTCTCTTGAAGGGAACGGACGTTCCGTTACAGAAACAGAACAAATCTTGCGTGCAATGCACGAGCATTTCGCGGAAAAAAACGGCACTGTACGCGTGACAACGGTCTCCGCTGAAGGATATTCTTTTCAGACAATCGCCCATGAAGAAGGCGGTACTACCGAAGAGCAGCAAAACCGCGACTGGACCATCCTCACCACACGAACCGATAATGGCTCACTCGCCAGTGCACAGAAAGGATCACACTTCGTCATGACGACCGCGCCCGATGCTCTTTTCCTCCGCTCATCGGACTCACACTCGAGGCCTCTCACATCAAGCCTCACATGGAACGAAGACCTAAAAGAACGCCTCACTCCGCTCTGGCCGTCACTTCGACCTGCAGTTACAGGCCAATCACTCACCTTTACCCTGCTTGGGGGCCTTGGGTTCGTCGAGTGGTCACTCGGGCCGATCTCGACGCTCTAAGAGGTTTGCCTTCTCGCCCCCCAAACGCTACGCTCTGGCCCCTATGTCTTTCACACGACTCGCCGGCTTCTTCCTTCCTATCTCGGCCATCCTTGTGGTGATGGCGATCATCGGATTCATCTGGCCAGGACCAAAACTCTCGATCGAATTTACAGGAGGAACACTCCTCGAGGTGGAACTTCCTGAAGGGACGACACGAGAACAGTTAGAATCCTCCCTTGCAACTGTCCGCTTTGGCGATCTCCCGCTCACAGACGTTGATCTCTCACGAACGCGTACAGGCACGTATTTTGTTCGGCTCCAAACCATCACAACAGAAGAGCATGCCCTCTTGCTCACAACATTAACGCGCGATCTCGGAAACATTCAAGAACTGCAATACACAACAATCGGCCCGACGGTTGGCGCCAGCCTCAAGATTCGTGCGCTCTACGCCTTGCTCGCGGCGCTCGTCGCCATCGTGCTCTATGTCGCGTCGGCGTTCCGCAAGATTCCCTCGAACTTCAGTCCGTGGTCGTTCGGCGTTGCAACGATTATCGCACTCATCCACGATATTACGATCATCCTCGGGATCTTCACCATCCTCAGCTACTACACAACGTTCCAAATGGATACGTTGTTCGTCTCGGCACTCCTCTCGATCATGGGGTATTCCGTCTCTGATACTATCGTTATTTTCGACCGCATCCGTGACAACCTCTTTGCAGAGGGCAAGCGGGCCGACTTCACCGATGTCGCCGAACGCAGCCTTCGCCAATCGCTCACACGTACGCTGAACACGGGTCTTGGTGCGCTCATCATGCTCTTCGCACTCTTCTTCTTTGGATCCGAATCCATCCGTTGGTTCATCCTTGCCTTGATTGTCGGAACACTCGTCGGCACCTACTCCTCGTTCTTCATTGCCACGCCGCTTTTGACACTCTGGCGCAAGAGTCGTTCCTAAAAGACCCATGACAGAGCCTTCATCCTCCATCGAGCGCACGAAAACCGGAAAGAGCGTGGTGCGTGTTGTTGTTCCTGCAGAACAAGCGAGTGTTGCAGCAAAATCTGCACTGGAACGCCTTGGTGCAAAAGTACAATTGAAAGGCTTCCGCCCTGGCAAAGCGCCAGAAGATGCCGTCCGTGCAAAGCTTGACCCAGAGCAACTCTTCGAAGAAACGGTCCGCCATGCGTTGCGCGCAATTCTCCCCGCCATCCTCGCAGAGCACGCGCTCTCGCCTATTATCCCTCCACGGATCGAAGCCATTTCAAAAGAGCCACTGACATTGAACATCACATTCATCGAGCGCCCACCCGTGACGATGAAAAACATCGACACGCTCGCTCCCGCGAAGAAAGATGTGACGGTAGACCCGAAAGACATCGAACGCGTCGTGCAATCCTCTCTTGCTGAACATCGCACCTTCACCGCTGTTGATCGACCGGCGAAGACTGGCGACCGTGTCATCGGCGCGTTCTCAGCAACCGATGCCGCCGGAAAGGATATTCCTGGCCTGCACGCCAATGAAGAGCGAATCATCATCGGTGAAGCCCGTCTCCTTCCTGGTTTTGAGGATGAATTAATCGGTATCGCACCGGGTGGCGAAAAAACATTCACTCTGACGCTTCCGGAGAAATTCCAAGCGGAACAGTTGCGCAATACGCCCGCGATATTCACCGTGAAGATCCAGAGTGTTGAAGAAGTCATCACTCCACCATTCGACGATGCATTCGCACAAAAGCATTTACAGCATGCATCAGTCCAAGCGTTCAAAGACATGGTGACGCAATCGATCAAAGACCAAGAAACGCAATTCCAACATATGGCTCGCGAACGTGCATTACTCGACGCTATCCGCGATGCAGCAAAAGCTGATCTCCCTGATGAACTCCTCGACCAAGAACTGCGCCAACTCGTCGAAGAGTGGGCAACCCGCCTCGAACAACAAGGTAAGACGGTCGAAGATGCGCTCAAAGCACAGGGGAAAACTGCGAAGCAGGTTGAAGAAGAACTGCGCACTGAAGCGAAGAATCGATGGATGCTGCGCCTTGGCATCTCACACCTCATTGAGGAGAAAAAAATTGAGATTACCCCAAGCGAAGAAGCAGTCGCCATCGAAGCATTCCTCGAGAATCTTCCCGATGAAGACCGTCTCGAAGCTGAACAACGTCTCAAGGCGAAAGATTCCCTCTACGACGAAGTCCGCTGGCGCGCCACGGTCGACAAGCTCATCGCTTCGCTCCTCGCGTAAGCCTACGCCTTCTTCGGCGTCGCATTCGCCCATACGAGCATGAATAGGTTTTTCAGCGTGCCGTAGATGGCTTTCGAGTCGATAACCACGGCGAACAGCTCTCCTTCTCCAAATGACAAGAAGCCGACCTTCGTATTCCCAAAGAGCGTCAGCTCGATAAAGTTATGTTCGACTGGAAAATTGGCGATACGATGCTCGGCATAATGCTTCGCGTCTTCCTCTGCCTGAACCTCGCGATTCCGTGCGTTGGGCGGAGTGATAATGTGCAAGAAGTTCTTTGTCGCCATGCGTTCAGGCACGAGTTTGCGGATGAAGTCGAAGATTTCCTTGGGCATCCGTGCATAGTCGGTAAAGATCATTCCTCGCTCTGTTTTCGCCGTCGTATTCCCTTCGAGGAGCACTTCTTTGATACCGTCCATTCCTTCGAAAAACCGCACGCGCGGCTTCAGGGGCGATGAATACGCCATCTCGAGTAACGCGGGCAATGCACCCTCGGCCAAGTTCACTGCAGTACGGAAACGTTCGAGGAGCACCTGCGGCGCTAGGGCCGAAATACGCTTGATTCCGCCGCGCTTCTGGATTGTGAGAAGCTGACGATTCGCGAGCTCCTCCACAACACTATAGACCGTGCTGCGTTTGAGCCGAGTCTTCGTCGCTAATCCTCCGAACGTCGCTTCGCCAGCTTCAAGCGCAGCCAAGTACACTTTTGCTTCTTTATCCGATAATCCATTTTGCATCAGGATCTGTTCAATCATAACTCTAGTATAGCTAATTTTGCCGAAAAAATCGACATATAATTATCGCTTGTATAAGCCAAAAATTATTTACAAGAAATTACAGTATTTGCTGAATATTTCACTGGTCTTATACTGGACATAGTAACAGTAACATGTTTTTACAACTGATCATTCACAGCACAGGAGATGTCACTATGGAAACGCACATTTTAAAAGAATTCGCGAAGATGTTTACGATGACGGACAGCTCCACAAGCAGTGATTACAAGGACTCACTGACAGAATTTGCTCAACACACAATAAGATTCATCAAATTCTGGGAAGCTCTTAAGGGTTGCAATAGAACGCCGTCGTTTGACCACATTCCAATGATCGCCTTGAGCAACCGCGGCGGTATCAGCCGTATCAGCCGTCTCGACATCCTCAGGTCGAAGCACAGTCCACAATTTGGACTACTCCTCTCAGCAGAAGGAAGCGGCGACGTGGTATTCTCTGGTGAGGAATGCAGCATGAATCTTGCATGCCCGTGCTGCCCTCCATTCTCAGTAAGCGTGAAGAAATCATATGATGATCCAATACGCGATGCACTGTGCAGCGCTATGGAAGGATTCGACATGAAACTGATTATCGCAGGGAAACGAGTGGTGAAAATAGATCCGATCAGCAGGACCTTCGTGGAGGTGGGATTCGTCTCGCTTCAACGCACACTTTTTCCTGGTCTCTATCAATGCCACCAACCTCCATGCCCCGCAGTGATCAAGACACCGTTTGATGAAATAGAGTTCCTACAACCGTCGAGTTAAAGAAGCGACACTACAAACCACCAATCCCCTCGCGTTTATACGCGTAGGGGATTTTTTATCATCGCTTCGCTCCTCGCGTAGCGGGCACCTCGGCCCAGTACGCGGCAATCCGCCGCTCGGGATTCACCGCCTTGAGCATTTTGCATGTTTGACGGTGGATACGGACATCTCCCGTGCGTCCGATGACGCCAACGATAGGACTCCCCCCGTCATCGGTCGGCTTACAACACTTCGCGAGCACGACGGGCATGGGGATACTCCCTTCGACTCGCGGTATACGCGAAGCAGTTGTCGTCGTCCGTGGTTTCACGATCTCGTGCTTTTCGACGGCAAGATCGTCGATCTTATGAAGCGCCGCAATGATCGAGAGACTCCCCTGGCCAAGTGACACAAGGAAATCTTCACGTTCGAGCAATGTGGTCACGTGACCATCGATACTCCGCAAAAGTGAAAATTGCGCATCGAGTTGCGGACAACGAAGTCGGCGAAGCTCTGCATTCAATGCAGCCCTACCATCGTTTAGTAGCTGCGGACGATCATGTGCGGCCAAATGGTGCTTCAGACGATTGCGCGCCGAGGCAGTCTTTAAAAGCGACAACCAACGAGGTGATGGCTTTGGGTCCTTATGACGAACAACCTCGACGATATCGCCATTCTCAAGCTGATGATCGAGCGAGACGACCGATCCGTTGACGCGTGCCGCTTTGAACGACAACCCCACAGCCGTATGCACCTGGAAGGCAAAATCGAGTGGCGTCGCCCCTTCGGGTAGCTCCACAACATCTCCCTTCGGCGTGAGGACAAAGATGTGATTCACCACGCCTGTCGCAGCGGCCCGATCATCATCCGCATCCAACAAGAGCGAGCGTTCAACGAGACGGCGGCTTTTTTCGGCCTGATGCTTCCCTGCCTCCTTGTAACTCCAGTGCGCCGCAATACCGATGTTCGCTTCGCGATGCATTTCAGGTGTGCGAATCTGCACTTCCACCATTATTCCTGGCGGCACGTGCGGCAAATGCACGAGTGTCGTGTGCAGACTCTTGTACCCGTTCGGCTTTGGAAACGCGATGTAATCCTTAAATCGATTTT
>CAZLEW010000023.1:11866-12423 GCA_964558635.1 uncultured Candidatus Peribacteria bacterium | reverse complement strand
CTCAACCTGTCTCACTTCTGAAAAGGCTTGGAATTGCTAAGAAGTCGCGAGTAATACCTACAGGGATTGATCCAACACCGTATGGTGTTGCCACGGCGAAGCGCAGCGAAGCCGGGCTGACCCATGTTACGGTCACCTACGTCGGTCGTCTTGAATCAGTGAAAGGGGTCGATGATTTCCTTGCTGCTATCGAACCGTTGCTCTCGGAGTTTCCAGGACTGAAGGCACAGGTCGCGGGCTGGTATCCGGAAGGCCATCCGCTCGTGGAGCGCTACCAGCGCCAGGTCGCGTTCCTCGGCCGCCAGGATGACATTCCCGCTGTCCTTGGCCGCTCCGACATCTTCGTCCTTCCGAGCTACAGCGAGGGCCTTTCCAATGCCCTCATGGAAGCAATGTCTTCATCGTGTGCGTGCATCGCATCCGACATCGGGGGCAATCGTTTCCTGATCGAGAACGGAGTGTCGGGTTTGCTCTTTCCGGCTGGGGATCGCGAGGCACTGCGGTCACATATCCGTAGGCTCATTCAAGACGAGGCGAAGAGACAATCGCTTGGTGAT
>CAZLEW010000023.1:0-11856 GCA_964558635.1 uncultured Candidatus Peribacteria bacterium | reverse complement strand
GGAAGCAGTACGATGCATTGTTCCGTTCGCTCACATGAAGAAGGTTGTCTTGTTCTCGGCATTCGTGAGCCCGATGCGCAGCGGGGCCGAAGCGTGCGCCGAGGAAGTCGCGGCGCGCCTGCAGGATCGGTATGACATTACGATCGTTGCCGCACGCATGCGGAAGGATCTGCCGATCGATGACACGTTGCCGACGGGGGTGAAGGTGAAGCGTGTGGGGTTTGGGTCCGCGATCGATAAATGGCTCTACCCGATTCTTGCCCCGTCCGCCGCCGCCGCGTTGCAGCCGCAGATCGTGCACGCGGTACTCGAGTCCTTTGCGGGGTTGGCGCTGATTGTTGCGAAAAGTCTTTTACCAAAGGCGAAACGCATCCTTACGTGCCAAAGTACGAATACGTCGCTTTTGCTCAGGCCGATGCATCATAGCGCTGATCGTGTGACGGTCATTAGCTCGGTGCTCGTCGCCCGCGCGAAGACCTTAGGTGTCGATGCCGTGTTGATTCCCAATGGCATTCGGTCGAAGGAATTGCTGGAGGCCTCCATGGAGCGCGTTCCAGGAAGAATCCTGTTCGTCGGTCGGCTCGAACCGATGAAGGGGGTGGATACGTTGCTCGAGGCGTTTGCTGTCATGGTTCGTGGCTCGCATTCGCTCGCGCCTCACCATGACAGCGCGGCATACCTTCGTATCGTAGGTGACGGCTCTGAACGTCAACGTCTCGAACGCTTGGCGCACATGCTTGGCATCGCCGATCGTGTAACTTTTGTTGGCAAGGTTTCACACGATCGAATTACCGCCGAGTACGCTCAGGCTGAAATTTTCTGCGGCATCTCTCGCAGTGAAGCATTTGGGAACGTCTTCATCGAAGCGCAGGCCGCGGGGTGTGCGGTGGTCGGGACGAACATCCAAGGAATCCCCGATATCGTGCACGATGGCGAGACGGGCATGCTCGTGCCGCCGAATGATTCCGCCGCGGCGGCCGCGGTTCTCACGCGCCTCCTTGGCGATGCTGACCTGCGTTGTAGGCTTGGAGAAGCGGGGAAGGTAAACGCTGCTAAATATGACTGGGATGGCATTTCAGAGCGGTATGCGGCGGTGTACGAGGGGTTGACGAAATAAGTAAAAATGATCATATTAGTATTAATGAACCCAGATAGACGATCACCGGATGTTTCCGTGGACAGGGAGTTGTCGGAAGTATTGACGTTTGTGCGCCCTCTCGCCGCTGACGTAGGGAGGAAGATCTGCGCGTTCCGCGACAGTGGCACGATGCCTGTGCTAGAAAAATCACAGCCGTCTAATGATGGGAAAAAGAATGACATGGTCACGGGTGCCGATGTGCTCTCGGAGCAGTTGCTGCGCGCGGCGATCCGCGAGCGGTTTCCAGACGATTCGATCAACGGGGAAGAGGAAGGCGGCGACAATCGTGACGCGGAGTGGCGGTGGGAAATCGATCCGATCGATGGCACGTACAACTTCCAACGCGGCGACGAGTCTGGTATCTCGATCGGCCTTTTGCGTAATGGGAAGCCAGTCTTGGGTGTTATTCACTTCTTGCACGACCATTCGCAGATGTACGCTGCCGAGTGCGTCGGCGCCTATTCCCATGATCCTGTGAAAGGCGTGGATACGCCTCTTTCGCTCCGTGGTAAGCCGTCGCCGGCAGACATGGGCAAATCGTTCCTCGCGTGGGACATCGGCCACGGTGATCTTGAGACGCAGATGAAAGTTTTCGCTACGCTGCGTCCTCATGTCCGTTACATGACGAGTCACGCGTGCTATCCGGCATCCGCGCGGAGAGTGCTCCATGGCCAGCGGGATGCGTACGTGAACACGGGCGCGAAGGCATTCGACATGGCGGCAAGTATCGCCATCGCGATCGAGGCGGGGGCTGCTGTGGGCGCGATGAAAGGAGGGGAATTGGATCTGTGCCACGAAGGAGTAATTCCTTCTATCATTGCCTTGAATTTAGACGTGCTGATTAGAATTCAAGCCATATTGGCTGATCGGGAGGAGTTGACGAAATAATAATTATAGTTCACTATATTCGTAGGATTTCAGTCGGTTTCACCGACGTCCTGTCCTGCTCTTTCAAAGGAGTGTCCATATGGGGAATTTACAGCCCCCAACCATGCCCCTAAGTTTGTACGACTTTTGGGGTAGCGAGAACGATTGGCCCGCGATTTTCCATAAGCTTGGGCGTATGTCGCAAACCGCGAACTACCCTTTGTTTTCGTCTCCATTCACCGATGCGCGCTATGCTGAATTGGTGGAACGCGGTGACGGCGCTGAGTTACTTCGGATTTACGCTGACTTCGTTCAGCACACGAGTCTCGATGATCCGAGACCGGTGCAGAATAAGACGGAGTTCAAACTGGGGGGCGTGATCAACTTTGCGCTTAAACAAGACAATCGCATCGGGGTCCTCTGGAATCAGCGCTGCGTCGTTCCTCGGCAGAAGATGTCTGAGTACCAGGCCATCTGGCGCAGGTACGCGCATGTGCCGAGCAAAGGCCATAAGCCGGAGAACGTGATCGCCTTCCTGCGGGAAGTGGCGCCGCTCATCGGCGTATGGTCATTGGAGCTCGCGCGTGGCTACGGCAATGTGACGAAGACGGCCGCCGAGTCCGCTAAGGCCGAAGCTGAGGAGGAGCTGCTTGTGCGCTGCCTCAGTGTGGAGGAGCTTGGGATGATGGGCGAAGACGTGGCCCAGAATCCTGCTCTGAACACGTACAGCCTCGTACGGATGGATGTGAAGGGCAGGCCGAAGGTTGGCCGTGATCTGTGGGAAAAGATCGCGATGCGTGCCGAATGGCTCACACTTGGTGAGCTCTACCAGGCCGTCCGCGACGGCCACGTGGTCGATCCCTACACGCTTACTGGCCTAAAGATGCTCGAAATCTGGCGGCCGGACGTGTATGCCAAAATCGCTGTCTAGTATAGCGAAGACAAACCCGACGGAGTCCCGCGAGGATTCCGTCACCAAGGCCGCCCCTGGCGGTCTTTTTTTATGTCTTCTTCCCTTTTCCTAGTACCGCTTCCACCATCGCCCCCGCCATGATGAGTGGATGTCGCAGTGCAAACTTCTTCACGGCCGCTGAGCCGCCGCCGCCGGGGGTCTTCACGCCGCCGCGGGCTTTCTTCCAGCGTTCCACGTACTTCCGGATCATCTCTGCGAGAGTGTGCCGGAGCGCGGCTTTTGCCTTAGGACGCATTCGGGCGGGGAGCAAATTCACCGCGAGCTCCATCGTTTCCAAGCGATCGTAGAGCCCTTTGCCAGCGGCAGCATTTTGAGCCGATGTGCCCACGGCATGCACGCGGAATGTGCCGAGCGTGCGGGGTTCGAAGTACCAATCACTCACTGCGAGGCAACGCGTCCAGTATTCGGCGTCCAGGAACTGCGCCATCGTCGGGTGGAACGGGCCGACTGTGTCGACGAGGGACTTCCGCATGACCACGAAGCTTGGTTCGCCGATGGCGTTGGGTTTGAGGCCACGGTCCATCCAACTCGCGAGCTCTGGGATGCCTTCGTGCAGCCCGGGCTTCATGGTCTTCATGAATTCCGTCGCTTCGTCGTAAATCGCTTCTTTCGGACTATCGCCCATGAAGAGGTATGACCGGTTGGCCGAGACGAATCCGACGCTCGGGTGTGTATCTAAGATATCGCAGAGCGTGGCTAGGTATTCCGGTTCCCACAGGTCGTCGTAGAAGAGGTACGCGAGGTACGGACTCGTCGCGTAGGGGAGGCACGCGTTCCAGTTTTCACCGATCGTGCGGAGCGTATCGCTCTGGATGAAGCGCACACGCGGATCTTTGAGATACTTCGCAAGTTGCTCTTTCAAGCTTGCCACGGCGTAGTCAGACGGAGCCGGGTCCCAGGGTTGGTTCACGATAATGCACTCCCAGTCTTTTTCGGTCTGTTGAAAGAGGCAATCGAGCGCTTGCGTGAAGTATTCGAGTGTCGGTTTGTAGACCGGCATGAGGACCGACACGCGCGGCATCACATTTGAAGGAAAGGTTTGCCGCTACTTGGTGATCCTGCAGGGGCACGTCGCCCGCCATAGAGCCAGAAGTACATGAGAGCATCTTTCAGATGGGCACGCCCCGTTCGTTTTTTGAGCATGGTCAGAAGACCGCCTTTCGAGAGGCGTGCATCGTTATGAATTGCTTTTGCATCGCGTAGCTGTACCACGCGCATGCCGTGTTTCCAGGTTTCGCGGCACATGGTGATATCAGACATGAAGAGAAAGTATCGTTCATCGTGGCCACCTGTAGCCTCGAGGCACGCGCGTGTCATAAGGAACATGGCGCCTGTGATCCAATCGACTTCTTCTGCATCGTGGTTGAATGTGACGTGCGCATTCCGGTTGGTATTCGGGTTGACGAGGCGTCGCCAGAGGAGTTCCCCCATGCTTGGCCACGGTCTGGCACTATCTTGCTCGTGGCCATCGGGGTAGATCAGTCTTGGTGCGGCGATACCGACATTGGGGTGGCGTTCCATGTAATCGAGCAATTGTTCCATCGTGTTCTCGTGCAGGGTGATATCGGCGTTCACGGTGGCAATGTAGTCACCCGTTGCTCTGTGATATCCTTGGTTATTTCCGTAGACGTAGCCATCGCGCGGGAGCTCGATGAATGTGACGGGTAAGCCTTCTGCAGCCGTCTTCTCCACTCGTTCATTCGCGTTTTTTCCACCGTTATTGATACAGAAAATTTCCGTCTCCTTTGGGAGGCGCGCTTTCTGCAAGCTACGCAAACACTGTGTCGCGTCCTGCGGTTTATTCGTATGGAGGATCACAATCGACAGCTTCATTGTACGTAGTCTAACACCACCAATCGTTCACAGGAACGTTTCTGCGAGGGCAATGGTTGTTTCGTCAAAGTCTGCGTCGTACGGCAGATTGAGGCCGCTATTTCGGCCAACAATGAATGGTTTTTCCGCAAATGGCACGTATGGTACGTGTTGTAATTGGCGAAAGTATTCGCATTCGATGGGGTTTTTCACATCATCGGTATTTGTATACGCTTCCATCAAGTACGTACGAAATGTCTGTACGTCGCATTTGTAAAACTGTGTCCAGACTGAGGCAGGGCCATACGCATCGTGCGGCGTCCCGCGCGGCATATACTCCGATGCGGGCCCGCCGAATACGACGTTGTCGTTTCTGTGAGCGGCGCACAATGCAGCGGCATTTTCGACAAATGTCCGTCCTGTAACTTTGTAAAATTGTACGCCCTCATGTAGGTGCGAACTATGCTTGAGTGCGAATGCGAGCACTTCGCCTTCCGCGAAACTTTTGCCATGAGTCAGATATGCGTCGCTTTCGCGAAAGAGGAGTGTTTCGAGTGTTTTGTTATGATGTGTTGCAAAGGCGGTGATGCGGGAAAAATCGTAGTCGGGGTCTGTACCATCGCAGAGCACGATCGTTTGAAACGGGCCACTCTGGATCCATCGCAGAAGGGAGCAGAGCGCTTGGCGCAGGCGAACATGTGGATCGACGATCGCCTGAAATGTCGATGGTGAACGAATGGCCGACGTCATGAGGAGGACGTCCTTGGTGCTCATGAGATGATATCTGTCAAAAACGGAAGAGTGGTATCTTTCTCAGAGAGGTCGACCGGTGGCAATGGCCATGTCACGTTGAACGTCGGATCGTCGTAGCGAATGCCACCGTCCGCTTCTTTGTTGAACGGTGTTGAGACGAGGTAGAATACTTCGCTTTCATCTTCGAGCGTTTGCAACCCGTGGACGCACCCTTTTGGCACGTAGAGCATTGCGTGGTTTGCAGCCGTGAGTTCTACCCCCGCCCATTTCCCGTATGTTGAGGAGCCTTTTCGCGCATCGGCGACAACATCGAAGATGCGTCCTTTTGTGCAGCGGACGACTTTTATTTCTTCATGTGGAGAGCGTTGATAGTGTAAGCCGCGGATCGTGCCTGCACGCTTGGTGAATGATGCATTACATTGAGTGACTGTTGGGTCGAGGCCGTGCGCGATCCATTCTGCTTGATCGAACATACGGGCAAAAAACCCTCGATGATCTTCCCGCGGTTCAGGGGTAATGAGGAAAGCGCCATCGACGGCGAGGGGCGTAAAGATCATGCCATTGCTAAGTACTGTTTGTACCACGCAATCGTTTGTTGGAGGCCATCTTCGAGTGTGTACTGTGGTGTCCAACCGAGCTGCTCTCGAGCCTTTTTGCTGCTGAGGTTTTGGCGGAGGATCTCGTGTTGAGCCTTGTTTTGAATGACGGGCTTCAGATCGGATTTCATGAGTCGCAGGATCATCGTCGTGAGGTCGATGACGCTCACCTCCTGGTCTGTCGAGAAGTTATAGGCTTCGCCGCGGATTTCAGGATGAAGGGCCATGTGCTCGGCGAGCATGCGGTACGCGCGTGCGCCATCACGGACGTAGAAGTAATCGCGGATGAGTGTGCCGTCGCTCCGGAGGGTGGGGGCTTCGTTGCGAAGGATCGAGCGAATAGTCCCAGGGACGATACGGCTCCAGTGGAGGTCTCCTTCGCCAAAGAAGTTGCCGCAACGAGCAATGGCCACGGGTAGCTGGAACGTCGTCGCGTATGTTTGCGCAAGCATATCAGTGCAGGCTTTTGAGACGTCGTACGGGTTTTTTGCGAGGAGGGGCATGTCTTCGGTGTAGGGGAGCACTGGCTGCTCACCATATGCTTTGTCGGACGATGCAACGACGATCTCGCTGACACGTGGTGAGCGCCTGCATGCTTCTAGGAGTGACCATGTACCGCGGATGTTGGATTCGAAAGTGGAGATGGGGTTGAGGTTTGCTACCCCGACAAGTGCTTGCGCAGCAAGATGGAAGACTGTGCGGATCTCGTACTCGCCGAGGATGCGTTCCAGGAGTGCTTGGTCTTCAACATTTCCGTGGATCATTGTGACCTTCGCTGGCAAGCCGTCTGTCACGAAGCGTGATGAAGGGACATCATCGAGGATGAGACAGACGACGGACGCTCCAAGGGAGAGTAATTCTTCGACGAGAGCACTACCCACAAGCCCTGCCCCACCCGTCACAAATACACGCCTGCGCTGCCAGGTACATGAGGAAGGAGGATTCATCGTTTAGGCGATGGAAGAAGGAATACCATGTGGCTGCAGGAGGTTCATCGCGGCGCGACGTTTAATGTTCTCTGGATGGTGCGTTCCGTTTTTCCAGTGTGCCCAGGGGGCGTTCCCCTTATCCCATAGTTCATTGAGGTGGAGGAATTCCCTGTAGGTATCCATCGCGTAGAAGAAGCCATCGTGGTTGTAGGCCATGAGTTGGCGGTCTGCCGTCAGGGCTTCCATGACCTGTTTTTCGAGGACCTGCGACGGATCGTTTTTTGCGTAGCTGAAGACACCTGGCTCGAAGACAAAGTAGCCGGCATTGATCCAGCTATTGGTGTCTGGTTTTTCGGCAAAACTTTCGACGAGGCCATTCTCTGTTTTTTTAATAATACCGAAACGGGAAATCGTACGGACGGACGTCACCGTTGCGAGGCGACCGTGGCTGCGGTGGAACGCAAGGAGTTTCTCGAGGTCGACATCACAGAGGCCGTCGCCATAGGTACAGAGAAACGTTTCATTGCGCAGGTGACGCTCGACACGTGCGAGGCGGCACCCCGTCATCGATTCCAGGCCGGTCTCCGCGAGCGTGACACGGAAGTCATGTTCGTCGCTCTGGTCGTGATACTGCATTTTGGAATGGTCTCCGCCCAGGTCCACCGTCACATCGCCGTTCATGGCTCGGTAATTGAGGAAGTACTCTTTAATTTGCTCCCCCTTATACCCCAGAGGTAACACGAATTCCTTATGCCCGAAGTGAGCAAATGTTTTCATGATGTGCCAGAGGATCGGGCGACCGCCAACGGAGACCATAGGTTTTGGGCGCATTTCGGTTTCCTCGCGCATGCGCGTGCCTTGACCCCCGCAAAAAATGACGACTTGCATATGCACGAAGTATACCAGTCGAGCAGGTCGAGTACAGGCTGTTTTTCGCTCCTCATGGCGTGTTTTCGGGTACAATCCCCGCGTGCGCATCGTGCTTGCCACCGGCATCTACCCGCCCGAAATTGGGGGGCCTGCGACGTATGTTCGTGCTTTGGCCAGTGCCTTACGTGCGAAGGGTGCCGAGGTACGGATTATTGCATATGGCGAACGAGCCCCCGAAGATGCGGTAGAGAATGTGATTCGAGTGCGACGTGCGGGCGGTCCACTCGTGCGTTATGTGCGTTATGCGCGGGCGCTGCGCGCTGCGAGTGTGAAGTGCGATATCATCGAAGCGTTTTCATCCGTCAGTGTTGGCGTGCCCTTGTGGCTTGCGCACATTCGAGGGCCGAAAAAAATTCTTCGTCTCGGCGGCGATTTTTTATGGGAGCGTGCGACCGACCGCGGCGATCCGCGTGGGTTGCGTGCATGGTACGAGTCGAAGCCGTGGTTTGTGGGTTTGATGAACGGACTCCTGCGCACCTTCGATACGCTCGTCTTCTCGACGGAATATCAAGAAGAGATTTTTCGACGTGTGTATGCACATTTACCACCTGTAACAGTGATCGAGAACGTATCGCCGAACGGGACTCCAATGCTTCATACGCCGCACCGGCCGTTTCACCTGCTCTCGCTCGGTCGTTTCGTGGCATTCAAAAATTTACCTGCGCTTGTGTCTGCCGTTGCGTTACTTCCGGAGACGCAATTAACGTTTGCTGGGTCAGGTCCCATGGAACACATACTCCGAAAGAAGGTGACAGCACTCAGTCTTGGTGATCGCGTGACATTCCTGCCGCCGCAGCACGGAACGGAGAAAGAAACATTGCTGCGTGGTCACGATTTGCTCGTCGTGCCTTCAACGACTGATATCAGCCCGAATACTGCTCTTGAAGCACGTGCTGCAGGATTGCCTGTCCTCCTGACGCATGAGACAGGATTACGTGGCATACTCCTCGATGGCATGGTGACAGCATCACTCACGACGCCCGAAGAAATTGCGACGGCGGTCGGGGAATGCATTGCAAAGTATTCGACGCTTGCGGCCCGCAGTGCGCAACCCCTTCCTGAGCGCGGATGGCATACACTTGCTGACGAACATCTTGCGCACTTTTCGAGTCTTCTATGAAACTCCTCATGATTTCAGGGGATCGGTCGGTAGCGTCTGGGAAGCGCGGGCCGTTTGCCATCACGCTCACGGGTTTGGCGAAACACTTTGAGCGTATCGATGTGTTAACGCCGTACGTGGATGCCGAGGATCGTGCGTGGGAGCGGCTTGTGCCGGCAAACGTGCATATTCACAGTGCGCCTGTCGGGCTCTTACGGCATGCGTCGTGGGTTGCGTCGTACGGAGAGTCGCTCGTGCGCATGCACGGCATTCGAGTTGCATCCGTGCATGCATCGCCACCATTCCATCATGCGTTTGGAGCCATCAAGCTTGCGAAGAAGACAGGTCTCAAGCTCGCACTTGAAGTGCATCACATCGTAGGGCATCCACGTGCCGCGTCGCTTCAAGAACGTATTGCGTACGTTCTATCGCGCATGATGCTTCCGTGGATTAGTCGTCGTGTGCGCGCGGTACGGGTTGTGAATAAAGGGATGGTTGCATTCTTGAAGCGCTGGGGTGTTCGAGAGCAACTCCTCCATGTCGTGCCGTCGTTCTACCTCGATGCGTCGTTGGTCTCTGCTGTGGCCGATGTCGTGCCATCTGTATCACTGTCTTTTTGCGCGCGTCTTGTACCGAACAAAAATTTACCGCTGATCTTTCGTGTGATGAAACTATTGCCGCAAGCGACGCTCGTCGTGATCAGCGATGGTCCCATGCGAAAAAAATGGGAAGCCCTTGCGCGCGATCTTGACGTTGCAGCGCGCGTTACCTTTCGAGGGTGGCTTGGGAATGAGGTGGAAGTGGCGCGTGTGATGACATCTGCCCACGTCTTTGTGATGCCGAGCCTGAGCGAAGGCGGCCCGCGCGTCGCGATGGAAGCGATGATGCTTGGTATGCCCGTTGTGACGACCGCTGTTGGTTTCATGCCTGATGCGATTGTTCACGGTGTGAATGGGTTTATAGTCGAGCCAACGCCTGAAGCCTTTGCTGCTGCGATTCAACCTCTCCTGGCGGATGCCGCCTTGCGCGAGCGTGTGGGGACTGCGACGAAAAAAATTATTGAGCAGCACGAACGCGAGACGGCACTCGCGCGGTATGCGCGATTTCTTCTTTCGATTCCATGAAACTCCTCTTTGTTACACAGAAACTGCACGAGCAGGATGCCTTCACCGTCCTGTGGGTCGAGGCATGGCAGCGTGCGGGATACGACGTGACGGTCGTGTGCCTCGAGTGGAAACCTCATGCTGCCATGACGGCGCTCGGCCGCAGTCACGCTCCTGATTTCGCCGTTCGTTCGCTCGGGAAAGAGAGAGGTGCCTCTCGCTTCATGCAGATCATCCGGTTCCTCTGGATCATCTCTACGATGCGTTACGACAGGGTCTTCATTCATATGACGCCGGTATGGGGGCTCATTGGTGCGCCTGTGTGGCTCGTGAGACGCACGCCGGTGTACCTGTGGTACACGCACTACAAGATGCAGGCAGGTCTGTGGATGCTTGGGATGTACGGTAAACGATTATTCGCTGCCACAGCTCAGAGCTTGCCGCAGTACGAAGGGAATCCTAAGAAGGTCGTTGTAGGCCATGGCATCGATCTGTCGTACTGGCCGCCCCGTCCGAACATCGCTTCTGACCCACGGCGCTTACTCGTCGTGCATCGGCTAGCGCGCAGTAAGAGGCTTGAGATTGTCTTGCGTGCGATGGCGCTGCTACCCGCCGAATACGGGCTCGACATCTACGGCGTGGAGGCGGAGCCGGAGTACGTCATCGACATGCTTCAGCTGACTCGTTCGCTCGGGCTTGGACAGCGCGTGACGTTCCATGGTACGACCCCCACGCACTCCTTACCCGGCATCTATCAGTCGCATCGGTTGATCGTGAATATGGCGAGTGAAACGATCGACAAGACAATGCTCGAGGCGATGACGTGCGGTTGTTATCCTGTCACGACGGAGCGCAATGCTTTGGCGATCGGGTTACCTGCCGCGCCGGGGACTGATACCCCTCAAGAGCTTGCCGCATTCGCGCAATTCTATATGTCGCAGCCCTTACCAGCGACGGATGCAGAGCTTTATGACATCGTGAAGGAGAAGCATTCCCTCGATGGGATCGTCCAGAAGATGAATCAGTATGTTTCTACCGGCACATGACGACAATCAAGGTAAGTACCGTGCTTCTGACTAAAAACAGTGCTGCCTCACTGTCTGCATATTTGGCGTCAATGTCGGAGATTGATGATATCGTGGCGCTCGATGGCGGATCGACCGATGGGACGGTGGAATTGCTGAACGCTGCGCCGAACGTCCGCGTCTTTCCGCAGCATGAGGATTTCTTACGCGATGGTCGTATCGTTGATTTTGCGAGTATGCGCAATTACGGCTATTCGCTGTGCCGTTATCCGTGGATTCTGTGTGTGGATAGTGATGAATCGGCGAGTGCAGAACTGCTGTCGGAAATTCGATCGATCGTTGAAAACAATGAGCCAGCTGTGTACTACACGCGTCGATGTTTTACGATCAACGGAAAGCCTGTTGTTACTCTTGGTGCAAGTACGAATGATCAAATTCGCTTCTTTCACCGCGCGGTTGCACCAGGCTATGTACGCCCCGTCCATGAACGCGTGATTATTCTACCAGGAGCAGTCACGGGGCTGCTGCGAGAATCCATTCTTGTTCCCGTACCAACTGCTGCGTCGTCGCGCCCGAAGTATGATTGGTATCTTTCAATCGAAGTTGAGAAGAATGCAGGTATTTCATGGTC
>CAZLEW010000022.1:0-12438 GCA_964558635.1 uncultured Candidatus Peribacteria bacterium | reverse complement strand
ATTCGGCGTTGTCTTACGATCATCCTCGTGCGTTTCATTCCAAAACGCGGTTCGCGTTATCCGCTGGAGCTTGAGTACGAACAACTGCGCTACATTTGGCTCCTCACCTGGCGCACCTGTCCGCTCATTGGCCCTCGAACGTTGTCAGTACGGCCCACGTTTTCACCTCCACCGCTTTCGTGCGTTTGACGTTTTTCTGGGTAGATTGTGAAGGTGTGCATGAGGATGATGTGATCATCACGCGTTATCAATTGTTGGTTTTCGCAAAACAAAAAGCATCGCTTGGCCGAAACGCTTTATGATCGGGAGACGGCAGAAGAATGAGTCGATCGTGTGGATCCACTGCACGGTGAACCAGAACCGCGGCACGCCATAGAGGTGAAGCGGTGGAAAGAGCGTGCTTGCTCTTGTACGTACGATCTCGAATCCGCTCGCGGCGAGGATCTGTTCCCATTCACGGAGTGAGAAATCACTGTTGTGTGCATCTGGATGGCCGTGTGGCATTTCGCTCGTGCGTTTTCCAAGCATGCGGGCGATTCTGCGCGCACCGTGCACATACAGGTCGTGCATGGCTGGTACGGTGATCAGCATGACGCCCCCTGGCTTGAGCAGGCGCTTCGCTTCGTCGAGCAGTAGCTTCGGGTGTGGGAGGTGTTCGATGATGTCGATCGCCAGTGCTTTGTCGAATCGCCCACTCTCAAGACCAGTTGATTCGACGGGTGCGGCTACAGTCGAATAGTTCGTTACTCCGTGTTCTGCCAATAGTATGTGTGACGATGCAAGGCGTTCCGCATTGGTATCTACGCCAACCATGCAGTTGAACGATCCCTTGTACACGACGGCCTGTGGCGCGACGCCACACCCCAAATTCACCACGTCATCGGTTGGATGAATGGGGAAGCATTCAGGATACACAACGGAACTGATGATCTTTCCGTTGAACAAACGTCGGTCGAGCTGCATATGCGCAGTATAGACTTCTTCGGGGGAGGCGGCCCACTTATTTTTCTCCCGTGATGATCGCCGTCATGCCCCAATGCCGGCAGACCCACTCTTTTGTGAATTTCGGCAGGAGCTTACCGAGTGGCAACCATGGATGTGGCAACTGGTTCGGTACGCCGTGGTTGTCGTGGATCATGACGTGCACATCGTTGAAATTTTTGAAAAGGTCGTGAAATTCCTTCCTCGAATAGAACTTCGCCAACATATTTCCGCCGACCTTCGCACCATCGGTGTAGCGGTTGATGAGTGACTGATTGTCGTACTGCAGGTATTTGCCTCGCAAGATGCCGCGACCGAATTGAATCGCATAGCGGAGGTGTACCGAGTTGCTGTGGTACATCATGGCTAAAAATTTCCCCCCAGGCTTGAGCACGCGTTTGATTTCGGCGATCGCTTGCTCTGTTTCTGGCATGTGCATCAAGCAGCCCCATGCGCACACATAGTCGAATGTCTCATCGGGGAAGGGCATCTTCTGTGCATCGGCTTGGATCACATTTGCGGTGAGGTGATACAGATCGAGGCGCTTCTTTGTAAGTTCCACCGCCTTCGCCGTGAGATCGATCGCTGTGACATCGGCACCCATGCGTACAAATTGTTCTGTAAGTACGCCGGTACCGCAGGCGATGTCGAGGAGCTTCTTCCCTTTGAGCCCGTGCATGTCGACGTACCTCGTCAGAAACGGATAGCCGCTGCTCTGCATGAAGGGGATCCACTTCAGGAATTTACGGTCGATGTTTCGATAGAACTCCCATGATCCCTCTTCTGCTTCAACGAAATAATTGAAGGGGTTCTGGTGCCACCAGTTCTGCACCTTAGAGTTGAGTGCTTGATCGTTCTTAAATTCTTTGCGCATGGCGGGAGTCTAGCGACCCGTGGTGACTATGTCATGTCTGTGTGTGGATTGAATTGTGCTACCCTACATACCTTCATGCGTATTGTGTATGTCACCAACGTCCGAATCCCCAGCGAACGGGCCCACGGGCGCCAAATTGCTCATGTGTGCCGTGCATTGTGGAACTTGAAACATGACCTGGAGGTTCTGGCACCGTATCGTGAAAACGTTGTTCAGCAGGACTTTTGGACGTACGAACACCTTTCGAAGGAGATCAAGCTTACGTACGTGGGGAAGGCGGATTACATCAAGAAGCGCTGGCCAGGTGTCGTAAAACTTTGGGCGATGAACCGGATGTTGCGCAGGGAAGTACCTGCGATCATTCACGATCGCGAGCCGGATGTCCTCTACACGCGCTCGCCGGCGCTCTTGCCTGCGCTGCTTGAGACGGGTGTGCCCGTACTTCTTGAGCTGCATCAGCTCCCGCGGTTTGCACGCCGTCTGTTTGTCCAAGAGTGTAATCGTTGTGCGCGCGTTGCGTGCCTCACATCGCCGATGCGCGATCTGCTGTTACGGTGGGGGGTGAAGAAAGAGAAGCTTCTCGTTGAGGGTGACGCGGTCGATCTGGATCGGTTTGAGCATCTGCCGAACAAAGCAAAGGCACGAGCGAAGTGGAACGTGAAGACCAATCGTCTGGTCGTTGGGTACGTGGGGCGTCTCACGACCCTCGGGAAGGAGAAAGGCGTTGCGACAGTGCTTGAGGCATTGGCAGCGACAAAAAACGATGCCCGATTTTTTGGGTTCATCGTCGGCGGGCCAGAGGTTGATAGAAAGCAGTATCGGAACATGGCGATAAAACTGGGGCTCACGGAGAATGACGTAGTGTTTACCGGTGAAATTCCCGCAGCCGATGTGCCGGTTTCTCTTTCGGCGTGCGACGTGCTTGCAATGCCATTTCCTGATTTGCCGCACTATCGTACGCATATGTCGCCGCTCAAAATGTTCGAGTATATGGCGGCTGATCGGCCGATGATCACAAGTGATTTGCCGACCGTGCGCGATGTATTAAGCGAAAAGACAGCGGTGTTCTGCGTACCTGGAAGTACGGAGAGTTTTGTGCAGGCATTGCAGTGGGTTGCCAATCATCCAGATGCCGCTGCCGAGCGGTCGAAAGCAGCTGCTGCGCTCGTACGTCATCACACCTGGCAGGAACGTATGGCGCGGATTCTCCATGGTGTACTCTCTCGTCGCATATGAAGATTCTCAGTGTCGCATCGGCTCGACCGAACTTCGTGAAGTTGGCGTCGATTGATCACGCCATACGTGCATTGGGTCATTCGTCGGTTCAGCATGTCATTGTCCATACGGGGCAGCACTACGATCCGCTCTTCTCTGACGTGTTCTTCGAGCAGCTCGATATCCATGTGCCGACACATAATCTTGGTATTCATGGTGGTACCCGTGACGACGTGATCGATCGAACAAAGACGGCGATGGTCCCCGTTTTGCAACAAGAAAAGCCTGATGTTGTCCTCGTGTACGGCGATGTGAACGGCGCGGTCGGTGCGGCTCGGGCCGCCGCTGAGCTCGGCATCAAGCTTGCGCATGTCGAGGCGGGCTTACGATCATTCGACAAGACGATGCCGGAAGAGTTGAACCGTAGAGAAGTTGATCGTTTGGCACAGATGCTTTTTTGCACCGAAGAATCAGGCCGTCGTCACTTGGAGCAGGAGGGCATCACGGGGAAAATATACCTCGTGGGGAATACGATGATTGATACGATGGTTCGAATGCTGCCGCAACTGGAGCACGCCACATTGCCTGACAATCTTCCGGCGGCATTTGCCGTCGCGACACTCCACCGGCCGAGTAACGTTGATGACGCGGATGCCCTCCGTTTCGTGCTCGAGTTTCTTGCCGAGGTCTCGACGAAATGTCCGATCGTTGTCCCTGTGCACCACCGTCTGCGTGCATCGATCGATCGGTTCGGTTGTTCGGATCTTCTTCCTGCGACCGTGACACTCCTCGAGCCGCAGCCGTATATCTCGTTCTTGCGCTTAATGCATGATGCGCGTTTTCTGCTCACGGATTCCGGTGGTATCCAGGAAGAAGCGGTCTTACTGCGCAAGCGCTGTTTCACACTTCGTCGCAATACAGAACGCCCAATAACGATCACCGTCGGGAGTAATATTCTCATTGATCCGTCGCTCGAGCGGGATCGTACTGTCGTATTGGAATTTGCCGCTGATCCGCGCGATGTGGGGGTTGATATTCCGCCGTTTTGGGATGGAAAGGCGGGGGAGAGGATTGTTGGCCTTTTACGGTAGTAGTGTCAGTAGTTTTTTGGTGTTAACATGGCACATGTTCACACGTTTATTCTATGCAAGGTCGACACGTGTTGGTTACTGGCGGAATCGGAGCGATTGGCTCTGCTCTTTGTCGTGAGTTGCTTTCCCGTGGCGTCGAGTCATTGACAGTGATTGATGATTGCAGCTCTTCGTCATCTGCTTTGGCGCATGATATTATCGACAATCCAAAAACGACGTTTCTTCTACGGTCGATTACCGATGATGACGTGCTTAACATCGCACTCATAGAGCGCAAGCAAGACATAGTTTTCCATCTTGCGGCGCACTTTGCGAATCAGAACTCTGTCGAGCATCCCATTGACGATTGCACTGTTAATAGTTTGGGAACGTTGAAAATGCTCGAGTACGCTCGTCTGGGCGCCGTTTCAAAATTTGTGTTTGCATCGTCGTCGTGCGTGTACGGCAATGGCCCAGATTTTTCTGTTGAGACGTCAACTTTCCACTTGGATACTCCGTACGCCATTAACAAGTTGCACGGCGAATTTCTCACGCGGTTCTACCACGATTATCACGGGTTAAACACAACGGTTCTTCGCTATTTTAATTCGTTTGGTCCTGGTGAGATGCCTGGACGCTACCGCAATGTCATCCCAAACTTTTGTGCTCTTGCCATGGAAGGGAAGCCGTTGCCAATTACAGGTGATCCCGCTGCATCGCGTGATTTTAACTACATTGACAATGCCATTCGTGGAACACTTCTCGCCGCCGAGCGACCCGAGAGCAATGGTAAGACGTATAATATCGGATCGGGGAAGGAAACGTCGATTGGCGAATTAGCTCGCATGATCAACGAAATCGCAGGAAACAGCGCAGGTATCGAGCAGAAGGAGCGTCGCTCATGGGATACGATCTTACGGCGTAAAGCAGATATTTCTCATACGATGCAGGACCTTGGCTATGAGCCTGTTGTTGATCTCCAGGTTCAACTACGTGCAACGTTCGATTGGATTGTGGCAAATAAAGGTACTTTCCATGAAGTATGAAGTTATCAATCCTCCTGACATGCGAAGATTACTTGCCGATTGTGGGTGGGGCGGAAATTTGCATTGCAAACGTCGCACATGAGTTGCGATTGCGCGGGCATGAGGTCACGATTTTTACCAATACTCTCAAGACGACCGACGATGAATCTGGCATTGTGCGCATTCCGTGGCGATTTGCACCGAGAACATTCTGGAAGAATATATCGACCCTGCATAGGCTGATTTGTCATGCCGATATTGTGCATTGTACATACTCGTTCCGCATCGCTGCCCTTTGTGCAGTCTTGTGTAAACTTGCTCGAAAGCCGATGCTGCTTACCCAGCAAGGGAAAGGTATCGTGCCTGAGGTGAATCCACGGTTGCATCACGCGTTGTTAGTTCGATTGTGCCAGGTTGTTTCCATGCGGGGTGCCACGCATATTACTGTGACGAGTGATGAAATTTTTGAATTAACTGCGGCGTTTGTTCCGCGTACGAAGATCGAGATTATTTCGAATGGATACGATGCAAAGATGTTCCGACCCGACCCGTCGTTGCCGAAGCCGCCTGAAATCGCCGCTTTGCCTTCTGGTATGCGTGTTCTCCTTACCGTGCGTCGATTAGTTCCAAAAAATGGCATTCATATTCTTGTTCAGGCATTGGCCCTTGTGCGTAAAGCAGGGATCGATTTTCGATATTTTGCGATTGGAGAAGGTCGATCGCGCGGTCTTATTGAACAGCTTATTCAAGAACATACTCTGCAAGATCATGTGACACTATTGGGCATGCGTGATAATATGACCATTCGTCCATTTTACCAATACGCCGACCTTGTCATTATGCCGTCAAGCGCTGAGGCTCGCAGTATCACATGTATTGAGGCGATGGGCATGGAGAAGCCGATCATTGCATCACAAGTAGGAGGATTGATTGACCTGATAGGGCGTGATCATCGACATGGACAGCTTGTCGATATCTATCATGATGAAGCATGTAGTTATGACCCTCCTGATCGTTTATCCGAGCAACAGCTTCAACCTTTGGCTAATGCGATCATCGCGTTTCTCCGTGATCCTACAAGTTTGCAGGCAAAAGCTCAGGTTGCGCGAAGGTACGTTGAAGCCGAGTGCAGTTGGGAGGTGGTTGTAGATGCATACGAACGCGTCTATAAGCGATTACTTTCTCGTGCGTAGACGGTTCATAACGGCTAAAGTCTCATCATGTCTATCGCTTCCGCCGACGAGAATAAGCGCATTTACACAAGCCTTCATGATAGGATCACAGAGAAGCGTTTCGAGTCTGATTCGCCGATTCGTAAACATGGGCATCGTACGCAGTATCAGGCGTTTGTTGATTTGATCCCTGCAGGTTCGACTGTGCTTGATAGTGGTTGCGGTGAAGGGACACTTACGATTCTCCTTGCAAAGAAAGGCTGCATCGTCACGGGCATTGATTTGTCGGAGCCAAATATTGCTGCATGTATGGAGTATGCCGTGCGCGAAGGTGTGTCGGATCGTACAACGTTTTTGGTAGGTGATGCGGAGAATCTTCCTGTCCCAGATACATCGTTTGAGTATGTCGTGTCCAGCCACGTGCTCGAGCATGTGCCTGATTTTGCCAAGGGCAGTGCGGAATTGAGGCGCGTAGCGAAGAAGCAAGTCATCGTTGCTATTCCAACATGTCTCAATCCATGCGCGTGGGCGCTCCTTGGGGGCGACAAGTATTGGTCGATCTCTCGTCGTACGCCATATGCGCTGCTATTTGGTCTTGTGCGTGTCCTTGTCGCGTTGTTCACGGGTCAAGAAGGTGTGAATGAGAGTTATGCCGGACACAGCGAGCTTATTCATATTTGGAGGTTTCCCCGTGCAGGGAAGAAACGTATTGAATCGGGTGGTCTCAAGGTTCGTTCGTATCGCGGTAGTTCATATATTTTTCCGTATCTGTCGTTTTTGGTTCCGCTCAGTGCCGTGCTTGTAAAAGGTTGTTGGCTTCCGGGTTTACGCAACTGGGGCTACGGTACGACATACGTGTGTGATGTCGATTGATGCTCAAGCGTCATAGACCGTATCGAACCAGTGTGAAAGTTGGATGAGTGACGAAAGCTCGTGCAACCGGTAGACGCGCTTTTCTTTGTGCTCAGTGACGTGATGTGCGATGACGTCATATTTAAAGAATTCGCGAATGCGTGGATGGTCGGGGAGCGCCTCGGCGAGGGGAAAGGCTTCGCGGCGCAGCCACTTTGCGAGTGGCGGGTAGAAGCTCGCTTTTTTGAGCGTACACAGATGGGGCGGAAGGAGTGGTCGATACGTCTTTTTGAGCAGTGTTTTTGTTGTACGCGGCGTCACGTGCCAGCGTGCAGGTGTTGCGAGTGAGAACGCAGCGACGCGGGAATCGATGAATGGTACACGCCCCTCGAGGCCGTTGCCCATCGTGGTCGCATCGCTCAGGCGTAGCGATTCGTCGACGAGCCAGAGATTGCGGTCAAATTCCATGAATGCACGAAGCGGGTCTTTGCACTCAAGGCGTTCAAATCGATCAATGAAAAGGTCGGTGGTTGCGGACGCATCGAACCATTGTCCGCGTGTGATTTCTGTGCATTCATCGATACTGCGTGCGAGTAGACGTTCTGCGAGACGTGCCCCAGGCGACATCATCAGAACATCGTGAGGGTATCCGAGGAGATGACCGAGCATGCCGCGCGTAGATGGAGGGATTGCCTGAAGCAGACCGAGGATGCGGGCAATGCGGTAGCGGGGGTAGCCACCAAACAGTTCATCGCCACCCGCGCCTGTGAGTACGACGTCGACGTGCTTTTTCGCTTCCCGCGCCAGGACGAATTGTGCGACCGACACATGGTCGGCGTTCGGTTGGTCGAGTGCACGAGTGGTGTTCGCGTACTCGGCTACGAAGTCTTTCGCTGTCAGGAGTACCTCCGTGTGGATTGTGCCGTAGTGCTTGGCAGTGAGTGCGGCCAAATCGGCATCGGCATTAAAGCGAGCGGCGCCTTCTTCCTCCGTTGCATCGAACCGAACGGTGAATGTTCGAACAGGGCCCGACGTGTTTCTACACATGTGATGAAGTATGATCGACGAATCCATGCCTCCACTGAGGAAGATGCCGACGGGTTTATCGGAGATGAGATGATCTCGTACGACGTCGTTCATGAGCAGTGGGAATCGTTCATGAAAATCGGCGCGGGAGGCAACAGATACTTTTTCTTGCGGTTGAAAACGTTCGCGGATTTCTTCTCCGTTCTTCCAGTGCAGTAGTGTTCCAGGTGTGAGCTGCTCGATCCCGTCGCACATCGTATCTGGTCCTGGTACATACTGGAGTCGAAGGTACCGTGAGAGCGAGTGGAGATTGATGGGGGGCTTCGTAGAAAATGCGGTCATGAGTGAGCGCATCTCCGATGCAAATGCGAGTCGGCCCTCAGGGTATGCTATGAAGAGTGGTTTGATGCCGCCGATATCGCGTGCAAGGTGCCATGAGTTGTCACGTGTGTCGTAGATGCCAAACGCGAACATTCCTCGCAGTCTATGGACAAATGCCATACCGTGACGTTCATATAATCTTAGAATTACTTCTGTATCGGTACCCGTGCGACACGTGAACCCTTCTTCATCACGTAGGCTCTTGTGGTTGTAGATTTCACCATTAAAGACAATCGCTACGGTATGGGTATCGTTCCACATTGGTTGGTCGCCCTCCGGCCGTGGATCGAGGATCGCGAGGCGGCAATGACCGAGGCACGCATATTCGCCTGCCCACACGGCATGACCGTCCGGACCGCGATGTTCAAGTGATCGGGTCATCGCTTCGATAATCGATCGTTCAGCGCCTGCGAATCCGGCTATACCGCACATGGTTCTAGTATAGGCTCTTGTGCTTCGTCGTGCTCACTGCATTTTTCGTAGTATCGCCAGTAGGATTGGTTTTGGCGTGATTGCTCGGACAACCATGCTCATGACGTCGGCCCCCGGGAAAAGATGAAACTTCAACACGCCGCACATCCAGACGGAGAGGAGGCAGTGCAGGCGCGTGAAGAGTGGAAAGTGCGCGTTGAGTGCGACTGATCGGAATGCTCGGAGAGTCGGGGCGTAGAATTGGTTGCCTGAAAGTTGCTTATCAGAGAACGATGCATGGGGCCAAATGTACGACATCAAGCGGTGCCGTTTTTGCAGTTCGGTTTGCGGTACACTGCCGCGATTCGCGCGATAGTATTTTGCTGTATCTACATTGAGAAATGTTCCCTTCATCGCCATTTCGGCCAAAAAGACCCTGTCGGGAGCAGGGATGAGCTGGAAGAGGTTGCTATCGAGCATTGCGGACGTTCGCCACATGCCGTAGACGATATTGCAATCGACCCGCCACATTACTTCCCTGAATCGTTTTGACGGCGTCATCGATGAAATGTCGAACGGATTACGTTTTTTTTCACCTGCGATTACGCCATCCTGCGACATATAGACCGTGCGCGGGTAGGCAAGTACGGCATTCGGGTTTTTTTCGAGCACGGCAACGCAGCGTTCAATAAAGTCAGGATCTAGTATGTCGTGCGCGGAGGCCCACAGGAAATATGTTCCCGATGCAACACGAGGAAGGTAGTTGAAATTAGCGCTTGCACCCATGTTTTGAGGGTGCCGGACGTGTGTGATCCGGATGTTTGCGGCTGCTAACTCGGCGCAGATCAATGATGTGTTATCGCTGCTGCCGTTATCGGACACGATGATTTCGATGTGCGGATATGTTTGCCGCAGAAGGCTCTCAAGGGTTTCACGAATGAATACGCCCTCGTTGTAGGCGGGTATGCCGATCGACACGAGTGGCTGCGACATGGGTTTTAGGAGATTCGTTTGAGCCAAGCGTTTGGCCAATGAGTCGGCGTTTCTGTCAGAGCGCTTTCGTTGAAGACTGGTTTTGGCATATCGAGGCAGAATTCAGGATGAGCTTTCAAAAAATCACGTGCTGCCGCGGCTGGATTGTCGATCGACCAGCCTGGCTGGCCACGCGGTACGTCTTCTAGGTATTCCATGCAGCCGTCGGTTGCCACGATGTATGAGTTTTTTGTGACCATTGGCGCGTAGGCTTCGAGCTCGGCAGCAACATGGGCTTTCGAGTGGTTTGAGTCGAGGATTACGAGCACTGTCTCGCTCGTTTTGATCATTCCACGTACTGTTTCCACGGTTTCGGGCGCAATTGAGCTTGCTTCCACGAGAGTGATACATGGTGAGAGCAGGTGGCTTTCGATTTTCCTCTTGTTATCTCCTCGAAATTCTAATTCCACGCCAATAACACGACCTTTCCCTATCGCTTTGCATAGGCTGGCCATGTATATAGCCCCTCCTCCGTGCGCTACGCCGCATTCGATGATGACATCTGGTTGCAATCTCCAGATAACTTCTTGCGTACGAATCATGTCTTCAGGTAGCTGAATGCATGGCACTCCCATCCAGGTGAATTGATACGAATACTTTTGGTCCCATCCTACGCGAACCCATTCGTGAGAGAGGAGTGCAAACGCCTGGGGAGAATAAAGAGGTATCGTCTCCGTTGTTTCATCATGGATATGCGTTAATGTTTTCGCGTTCGTATCAATCGTGATCTTCATATGAATGCGGGTAGGGAGGACATAGATAAATCAGCGAAGCTTGTGGTCGAAGCTCCGTAAGAAGTGATGTATGTTCATGATAGTAGTTAGGATTCATCCCTACTACAACATGTATATTTCGTTCATTGACTGCGGTTGGGGCAAAGATCGGGTGTCCGGTACCAGGAAGAAACTTTCCTTGTTTTTCCGGATTAATATCAAGAATGCAGTCAATGATTTCCCCCGATGGATCTAGAAGGTTACAGAGCGTAACGCCTTTCGCTCCTGCCCCCCATACCGCTATTTTTTTCTGTTGTGCGCGTAGTGACTGTAGGCGACCTACAGCTTTTTCTATGAATAATCGTTCTTTTTCTGCGTACTCATGTGCAAGTGTGACTATTTCTCCGGGGGAGGTAGTAATGATGGGAGACGTCGAATCGGCACGTGCTTTTAGCCATTGATACTGATTTCCAAAAACGAGATCGACACCTTCCACGCCGAATCCTGCGCGTTGAAATGCTGTTGCTAATGATGATGGCGTAAAATAAGAGCAGTGTTCGTAGAAAAAATCGAAAAACACTTGATTGCGAAGGATCCATTCAACAGTGAAAGTCTCGAAAAACAGACGTACGCGCCCCTGCTGGCCAATCGCTTGACGAAGTTGTGTGAGGAAATGAAGTGGATCATGAATATGCTCAATCACATGTCGGCAGATGATGACATCAGCATTGGATGCATTATTTCCAGGACCATAATATGATTGATGGAATCGCAGACGGCCGTTATTCATACTCTCAGGGCCTACGTAGCTCGTATCGTATCCGTCACCAGTATTCTCTCCGCCTGGGTATTCAATAAGTTGCTTAATGAAATCGCCTTTTCCACATCCTATTTCAACAATATGACATTGGCGGATATGTTCTTCTTCGACGAGTTTTTTGCAGAGTGTATGTAAGTGTTCACGAAAGGATGCAGAGGCTGTCTGTGTATTCTCGTAGAGAATGCCATAATCGACTAATTCGATAGCAAAGGCACCATTCCAAATAAAACCTGTATCTGGGCAAACATATAGCTCTAACGTCCCGCGCGGCATGGTGCGGGCAGCGAGCGCCGTGTCATAGAGTTTGTTCTGATTTGTCGGCACCCCATGTCGAACAAGGAATGGTTGAGACACCTCCTTTTTGGTTAATGGACACAGCGACATGATTAGGGTTGATAGGCTTCAGAACCTTATCATTTGAGAAAGGGCTGTGTCTATGGAGGACTGTGACTTCTCCGGAACATTATGTAGTCATCTCTCGATAGCTTAGATAATACTAACTTCGGGAACAGGCATGATAAATTTCCCCCCTCGCAACCGGTACTCACTCTGCTGTTGCAAGATCTCCTCCGCAAAATTCCATGTGAGAAGCAGTGTGTACTCGGGTTGATCTGTAAGTAGTTTCTCAACGGGGAAGATCTTTAGATGTGTCCCAGGCGTGAACATGCCTTGCTTGACGGTACTCCTATCGACAACGTAATCGATGAGGTCTTTCCCGATCCCAAGCGCATTCATAAGTGTGCTTCCTTTTGCAGAGGCACCATATACTGCGATACGCTTGCTCTGTGCCTTCAGATCTCTCATTAGCTTGAGGAGGTTCCGTTTCCGCTCTTCTATCCGCTCCGCGAAGAGTGTGTAGGGAATGG
>CAZLEW010000021.1:0-12814 GCA_964558635.1 uncultured Candidatus Peribacteria bacterium | reverse complement strand
CACCGGGAGGAAGGCGCGAATGCCATCGATATTGGCAATGAGGCCGCCTTTATTTGCTTCCTGGGCTGTAAATTTCATCGTTTCATCTTGGTCTGTGAGCGTGTGGAAGCGCTCCCATGCCTTCTTCTGGCTGGCCATGCGGAGGCTCAAGACGACGAGACCTTCATCATTCTCTTCTTCGAGCACGAGGGCGGCGATGTCTTGGCCTTCTTGAAGTTCGCGGAACGTATTGAAGGAATCGCGGAGTTCGCGGCCCGAAATAATACCCGTCGTCACCCCATTGAGGTCGACGAGAATCTTGTTCTTTCCTTTGTAGACAACATTTCCCTCCACGAGTTCACCCGGACGTGGGCGAAAGACTGGAGGAGAGGACTTCATCAGTTCTTCCATCATTGCGTTCTGTGCTGCGAGAGATGCTTTTGCCATAAAGAAACTGGGGTGCGAGGGAAAGAAGTAAGGGGCAGGTCGGCGTCCTCGCACGAGCGACGTCGAACGTGAGGCTATTGTACGGAATTCCTCCTTGGCGTCAATCGTTGATGCTTAGAGCGTCGTCTTCTCTGTATGCAGCGCAGAGATGTCGTCCGGGATCTTCTCGAGTTGTGAGGTTTTTGGGTTGTAGACCTTGTACATCAGCTCGATGAGTTCACGAGTATCGAGGCGCCGGGCATGGAGGCCGATGTTCGTGAGGCCCGAGAGCACAAGCTCGCACCGTTCATTCAATTGCTTGATCAGTGCCGGGAACTCGCGGTTGCGCGATGCCGCTTTGCCGAGGGTGTCGTCGACGTGCATCCAATCGAGGAACTGCTCAATGAGTGTTTTTGTGCGGACGCTGTGGTCGAACGGAATCACGACGTAGAAACGCTTTTCCATGATATCGGCGACGTCGATCAGCTTCTGCATGAACGCAACATACGCATCTGTTTGATCGCGGAGGAGTTGGCTTCGTTGCTTCTGCCCCGAGGCTTTCACCGTGGCGAGGTAGTCATCGATATTCGTGCGCGTCGAACGAATCGAAATTTGGATCGGGAAGTTGAGTGAATTCACGAACGATCCATAGCCAGCGATGATGCCCTGTTGTTCGGTTTCGCTCTTTAGGTTGAAATTGAGCGCTTCCACTTCGAGCACCGCGCGCATTCCGCCATTCTTGAGCATCAGTGCATTGCTGCGGATCTCGGCGATGGGCAGAAAGCGCTGCGTCGTGGCAAGTGCCGTACGTTTTCGGGCCTGTACTGTGCTTTTCTCAGGCATGGGATGCTGGTGGATGGAAGATGTCGTGGAAGAGCTTCTGACCGTTCGTATCTTCAAGGTTATCGATGTCAGCCTGCAGGAGCGGGCTCACACGAATGCGATTTTTTTGCACAGGGCGAGCAGGGATGGACGATCCTTGTTCTTGTGACTGATCGAGTGCGGTAGGGGGGACTGCTTCGTTTTCGGCTGCTTCATCTTGATACGATGTTTCCGGATGTTCGTGGTCGAGGAATGCGCTCAGTTTTCCAATTTCCCCATCTGCTTGGGGTTTTTGAGCGGCTACGTTCTTTGCGTTCGCAGTGGGAACGTTGAAGCTGCGCGTATTCACCGTCAGACCACGCCGCGGTCCGTAGACACGCGTCTGCGGTTTCTGCAGGCGTTCAATAAGGAGGAGAACGATGTGCGTGATCGAGAGATCGTTGATGCGAACAAACGATACAACGATCGCGAGGAACCCTGGGATCCAGACAAGGATCGTGACGGGGAGCGGAACGTACCCTTGTACTTTTTCGATACTCGCCCACACGGCGTAGCTAAATCCCATACCAAGCATCGAAATAATGATCTGCCGCAGGGTCAGAGGCCCAACAATGCGGTCCTCGATGTAGACGTTCTGTGGGATTTTCACGGGTTCGATAGGCATGGGTGTTGATCGAAGGGTATCGCTGTATTATAGCAGAAAACCCTTCTACGAGCCAGTATCGTCACACACCCACGGCGACAGCCTCTTTCTGCTGCTTTTGTATGGGTTCACCATGCAGAAATTCTAAGTCGCTTTCTCCTTTCTTTACAATATTGATCGTATCGCCAGGGTGAAACACCCCCTTGAGGATGTGCTCTGCCAATTCGTCTTCGATCCGCTCTTGGATCACGCGACGAACAGGGCGCGCGCCGTACTCAGGATCGAAGCCCTTCTCGGCAAGCAGGTTGACCGCTTTGGGGTCGATTGTGAGTTCATACCCTTGGATCTTCATGCGCAGGGCTAGTTCATCGAGGTTTGTGCGTACGATCTTCCGGATGTGTTGCTGGTTGAGGGCGTTGAAGACAATGATATGATCAATGCGATTCAGGAATTCAGGACGTAAATTGTCTTTGAGCGTTTTAAGGACTTCTTCTCGCTTCGCTTCGTACGCGTGTTCTTCTGCGATTGCGTCGTCGGCCATTTTAAAGCCGATCTTCGCAGCTTGCTTCGTGAGGATCTCCGCACCGAGGTTACTGGTCATCACGATGATCGTATTCCGGAAATCAACTTCTTTGCCTGCTCCATCGGTGAGCACGCCATCTTCGAGGATCTGCAGGAGGACGTTGAAGAACTCGGGATGGGCTTTCTCCACTTCATCGAACAGCACGACAGAGTATGGCTTGCGACGGACGGCTTCGGTGAGTTGACCGCCTTCCTCATACCCCACGTAGCCAGCGGTCGTGCCCGTTAAGCGCGAGACGTTGTGGCGCTCCATGAATTCAGACATGTCGATTTTGATGAGCGCGTCTTCACGATGGAAGACTTCGCGGGCAAGCGTGCGAACAAGCTCGGTTTTACCAACGCCCGTAGGCCCAAGGAAGAGGAACGAACCAATGGGGCGGCGCGTATCGCCAATACCAACCCTGGACCGGCGGATCGCGCGGGCAACTTTTTTAATGGCATCGTCCTGGCCGATCACGTGGTGCTTGAGGTGTAATTCCAAGTTGGCGAGCCGCTTTGCTTCGGTCTTGAGGAGCTTTGTGACCGGCACGCCCGTCATGCGGGCAATCACAGTTGCGATGTCGTCGGCATCGATCGAGACGGGCGTACGAACGTCTCCGTCGCTCGAGGCGAGTAAGCGGTCGCGCTTTTCCTTCAATTCCTGCTGCTCTTGTTTCAACTTCAGCGCTTGGTGGTATTTCTGATCCTTTACAGCGTCTTGCTGCTTGATGGCAATCTGCTGCAGCTTCGCTTCCACGTCATCAAGTTCAGGGGTGACCCTCGCGTGTTGTAAGCTCTTTCCTGCCATTGCTTCGTCTAATACATCGATCGCCTTATCAGGCAAGAACCGTTCTGTGATGTAGCGCTTACTTAGCTTCACCGCTGCTTCGAGTGCTTCGTCGGAAATTGCAAGATGATGGAAGTGTTCAAAGGAACCCTTCAAGCCTGTGAGGATCTTGATGGTGTCGTCGATCGATGGTTCACCCACCTGAATTTGTTGAAAGCGGCGCTCGAGTGCGCGATCTTTTTCGATGGTGCGGTACTCGTCGAGCGTGGTAGCGCCAATGACTTGAATACCAGAGCGACTGAGTGCGGGCTTGAGGATATTCGCTGCATCAAGCGACCCTTCAGCACTTCCCGCACCGACAACTGTGTGCAATTCATCGATGAAGAGGATGACATTTCGATCACTGCTCGCGGCTTCCTTCAGAATGTCGTCGAAACGTTGCTCGAACTCGCCGCGGTATTTGGTGCCAGCAACAACCGAACTGAGGTTGAGCACGAGTACGGTTTTCTTGCGGAGCGAATCAGGGACTTTCCCCGCTGCAATGCGCTGTGCAAGACCTTCGACGATGGCAGTCTTCCCAACACCTGGCTCGCCAATGAGGACCGGGTTATTCTTCGTTTTGCGGTTCAGAATATGGATGACGCGTTCGATCTCCGGGTCGCGCCCGATGATCGGGTCGATCTTGCCGCTCTTCGCCTTTGCAACGAGATCATCGGTGAAATAATCGAGTGCAGGTGTCTTGCTATTTCCTTCGGCACGGCGCTTTTTTAGTCCCTCGGGTTCACCGCCAGAGCTGCCTGCCTGCATACCAGAAATTGCACCTTGAAGCCCCTGGAAGAACGATTCGAGCGATTGTTCGACATTCTTATTTTGATGTCGGAACTGACTAATCTGCCCAAACATTTCTTCGACGTGCGCTTTCAGTGCTTCGGGGTCGACCTGCATACTCTCGAGGAGCATGGTGGCACCGCAGTTACCACTCGAGACGAGGGCATACAGGAGGTGCTCGGTCCCCACATTCGTGTGCCGGAATTTATGTGCGGTCACAACCGCTTGCTCGATGACCGTATGGAGGAAATTCGAGAGGCCGTGTTTCACATGCTTGCCTTCGAGGGCAGAGAGCTTGCTCGATTTTAGAAGGATTCGAACGTTTTCGAGTGTCACCCCTGCACCTGTAAAAATGGAGAATGCAAGTGACTTCGGGATCGAGAGAAGCCCGAGTAGGAGGTGCTCGGTTCCGATGTACATGCTCTGCATTGCCTTTGCTTCTTGCTCGGCAATTTGCAGGGCAAGCTTCGCATTGGGGGTGAACCGGTCGAATGGTTGCATAGGACGGTAGGGGGAATAGTGTCGCTTGAGCGAGAGACTAGCACTCTCGTAGGTCGAGTGACAATACAGCGAATGTTCCGATCAGTATAGCAGGGGAACAGGTGTTCGACGAGTGACAGGAGCCCCTTTTTTCATGTGTAGTATCGTATGACGTATACAAAAATTGTACAAAAAAGTACGCTAGCGAGGTCGCGTAAAGGAGTATGAAGCATGCATTACTTTCCCGTTGATCGTTTGCGCCAATCATCGAGGAAGATCGCGATAATGGTGGTGACGGGGACAGCAAGGAGGAGCCCGAGGATGGGGTGAACAATTTGAGGGAAGCTTAACCCTGAAAGCATGGCAACGATGATGGCGATAGGGGAAAGACCGACCGCGCGACGCATGATGAGCGGAACGAGAAGATTATTTTCACACCATTGAACGACGTAGTACACGAGCATGATACCAAGGGCCCACCAGAATCCGCCTGTCGTGAGGCCGATGAGCACTGCGGGAATCGCAGCGATGAACGGACCGATGTAGGGAATGAACTCGGTGAAGCCAGCAAGAACGGCAAGAGTCGCGGCGTATTGCTCCATTCCTAAAATGAGGAGTGCAATGTAGACAAGAAGACCGATACACACCCCCAGGAGAAGTTGGCCGCGCGCCCATTGGCCAATCTTGTGGTGGATCGCCTCTGTTTTATCATCCATGTAGAGGCGGCTTTTTTGACCCAGGAATCCGCGTACCCACTGGCGGATATGTTCACGTTCCATTTGAATAAAGAATGCGAGTACCAGCACAATAATGAGCCGCGCGAAGAAGCCAGCAACGGAACCTGCAAGGCTCGTGATGAATTGAACACCCGCAACACCCACGGAGGACATATTATCGCTCAGACTTTGTAGTGCGTCGGTGAAACTACTAATTGATAAATTACGCAGCGTTGCCTGCATGAGATCTGCGAGTTCGCGTTGCACTTCGACCGAGACAAACGGGAGCCATGTGAAGTCTGGATTCACGACAAATTCATTTACTTGTGAATTGATAAGGAAGGCGATTTGCTGCAGCTGATCTGCAATAATCGGAATGAGTGATATCATGAGAAAGACGAGCACGACCAGCGCGAGGATGTAGTGTACGAGGACACCGATACCGCGTGGAACACCCCAGCGTTCCATCATGCGAACGCCTGGATCGATGATTGCTGCAACGAAGAACCCGAGGAGTAGGAGGATGATGACATCACGCAGGAGAACGATGAGAGCTAAACCGAGTGCGACCGCGACGATGACGAGCGTTGTTTGAAGGATGGAAAACGGTGAAAAACGAACAGTGAGCAGTGCGGGTGGTTCTGCAGTATTGGCGTGTCCCTGTCCATCATCTGTTGTTTCTACTTTCTGACGTCGCTTCTGCAATTCGCTCGATGCACGCTGGATCAGCTCTTGCGCCTTCTGCCCAAGGACACGGAAGGAGGTGAAGGATTCGTGCGACTGTTTGCGTTGTGCCATAGAAGGAGGGGGTCAGATACCGATGACGGTGAGGACAAGATCAATGATCAAGTACGCACACGAGGTGACAATGAGGCCAATGATAGACCACGTGATACGTTCTTTCCCCTTGCCTTCATCTCCGTGGAGCGCTCCGATCGCATACTGGTATCCACCAATCATCACGTTGATGATGAATATCGTGCCTACGAGGCCCATGATGATTTGCACCAGGTGCCCGATGAAGATGGGGATGCACGCAGCGAGGAGCTTGCCCGTCGTAAAGTCGCAGCCCGTAAGCCCGCTCATGATGATTGCAGGTTGTTGTGCCGATGCAATGGAGGGGAGAAGGAGGGTCGTGAGACTGACGATGAAACGCATGGCGACAGTGTGGCGTGTTCGAGTCGCTAGCCGCTACCGTTCTGCTTCTTTTTGGCTCGCGTAAATGGTATTCTGTGGTCTGATTATGACCCTTCGCGCTCCCGCGTCTGCGGGATCGCTCAGGGCAAGCCCTCCTATCATGACATCATTTACATGGACATCGGCAAAGCGTCCCATGGTTGCCCTCGCCCCGATGGCGGGTGTGACAGATGCGTCGTATCGGCAACTCATTAAGAAGGTCGCGCCTGAGACGATCGTCTACACGGAGTTCCTCAGTACCGATGCATTAGCCTACGGTGCGAAGAAGACCATGCAGATGCTCTCCTTCGATGCATCGATCGAACGTCCGTTCATCGTGCAGGTCTTCGGCGATACGCCAGAGCACTTTCTTGAGGCGGCAAAAATTATTGAAGATTTAGGCGCCGATGGGATTGATATCAACATGGGCTGCCCCGCGGCGAAGGTAGTGTCGAGTTGCCATGGCGCCGCACTCATTAAAAATCCGCAGCTTGCGGCAGAATTGGTGCATGCCACGCGCAAGGCGGTCTCGATTCCGGTAAGTGTGAAGACACGCCTCGGGTGGGATCGGGCCGATACGCTTATTGCATTTTGTAAGGGGCTGGAAGAAGCGGGCGCCGCCGCGTTTGCGATCCATGGTCGGCGCTACTGCGATAAATTTACGGGGAAAGCTGATTGGAGCCAGATCTATGAGCTCAAGAAGGCGGTGAAGGTCCCTGTGATCGGGAATGGCGATATACAGTCAGCGGAGGATGCGCTCGCGAAGATCGGGAATCTTGATGGGGTCATGGTAGGGCGGGGGACGTACGGTAACCCGTGGGTCATGGCAGAGATCTGTGATGCGTTCGCTGGAAAGGTTGCGCCGAAGGTCCCAAAAACGTACGCAGAAAAACTCCCGATGATCTTGGAACATTGTGAGCTATCGGTCGCGATCAAAGGCGAGCGCCTGGGGATGCTCGAGATGCGCCGACACTTGAGTAGTTATGTGAAAGGCTTCGATGGTGCATCAGACTTGCGGAGTAAATTGGTGCGCGTCGAGAAATTGCAGGAGGCGCGGGCGTTGCTGCTCAGTGCTGCAGATTGAGACTCTCATTACGACGGCGAGGGGATTAATCGTTCGTTGTCCGTCCAAATGGTCTCCACGTGTCGGCTGTGTAGCCGATGAACATCTTCTTCCACAACCTGCGCCGCACTTCCTCGACCGTCTCGCCCGTACGTTTCGCAATTTCTTCGTATTTTTTGGGCGATTTCCGTGCCATTGCCGTTTCGGTCTTTATAAGTGTGAGATCCTCCCATTCCTCGAGCGTGAAGGGCGTTTGTTTCTTGGGAATAATGATCGGAGCTGCTTTTTTATTTAAGTCTTCAAGCGCAAATACACCACCTGGAAGCATTTCCGTCATAAACATGTGCAGCGCTTTTCGCTGATGATGGATATTTCCACTCTTCATTGCAGTTCTCGCCAGGATGCCCACGCTTCCTTCGAATTGATTTCCGACGTGTTCGACGAATAGTGCGACACCCTCGTCATCCCACGTGTTTAAGTCGGTGGTATCGATTGCCGGAGTCCAAGCAGGCATACCTGTATGCTATTCTTGTCATTAGGTAAGTCAAATGTCTGCGCTCCTTCATCACTTTGGAATACGAAAAAGGGCGCCTTTCAGCACCTCTTTGTCTTCATTGTACACAGAATCAGCGTACAACCGTGATGCCTGGGCCCATCGTGGGGGCAATCGTGATCGATGTGATGTAGAGCGATTTGATGCCCACAGGACGTGCTTCGTCGAGCGCAGCGAGGACCGTATCAAGGTTCTCCTGGAGCTTTTTGCCACCAAACGAGATCTTCCCGAATGGCACGTGGATGATGCCGGCCTTATCCATTTTGCATTCGATGCGACCTTTCTTGAGTTCGGCGATCGTCTTTGCCAGGTTATCGGTGACCGTCCCGGCCTTCGGGTTTGGCATCATGCCTTTCTGGCCGAGGATTTTCGCGATCTTTCCTAAGTTCTTCATCACTGCTGGAACCGCGACCGCAACGTCGAAGTTGATGTTGCCGGCTTCAATATCCCTCGACAGCTCTTCGAGGCCAAAGATATCCGCACCTGCCTTCTTTGCGTCGGCTTCCATCTCTTCTGGCACGAACGCGGCGATGCGCACGGTTTTTCCTGTGCCGTGTGGCAGTGCGACCGTCGTGCGAACGAGCTGATCTGCTTGGGTTGTATCGGCGTTAATGCGAATGTGCGCTTCGGCCGTGGCATCGAACGTCGATGTTGAAACCTGCGTCAGGAGTTCCGTTGCTTCTGCAACAGAGTAACTTGGCTTCGTGATCTTTGCGGCTGCGGCCGTGTACTTTTTACCGCGGCTACCGAGGCCAGCGTGGCCGCGTTCCTTGGTTGGTTTGTTCGAAGATTTCTCGGACATGGGATTGGGGGGGGGAATGTGGTCCCCTCGGCTGCGCTCGGGATGACAGTGCGCTTGGAGGGCTGGTCGCCAGCCAGGAAAAGAATGGCTCCCACAAAGGGGACTGTATTGTGCAGAAATAGACAAAGGTATGCAAGCTTAAAGAGGCGGATTTTTGGTCTTCAATCCTGCTTTTTGACAAACTCTACGTGGTTCGACACACTGGGTTTTATGCACACACCAGATTCGTTACAGGACAAAGTAGCACTTGTCGTTGGCGCTTCGAGTGGCCTTGGAAAGGCTGTTGCAGAATTGCTTGCAGCACAACGCGTGAGAGTCTTCGCGATGGCGCGTTCTATAGCAACAGCTGATCTTCCAGAATCGGTCGTAAAAATTCCTCTAAATCTACGAAAGCTCGATAGTATCGATGCTGCTTTTCAGGCGTTATATTCACAGACGGATCATGTTGATATTCTCGTAAATTGCGCAGGCAGGGGTCTTGTGAAGAAATTTGAAGATACGACCCGAGAGGAGATTATGGATATTTTAGGGACGAATTTGAAAGGAAGTATGTACACGGCTTTGGAAGTATATAAAAACATGGTGGAAGCGGGGTCTGGACACATCGTGAATGTGAGTTCGACGACGGGGGTGAATCCGAAAGCAAGTGAAACGATCTACGCTGCAAGCAAAGCGGGGTTGATTGCATTTAGTGAAGCCTTGCGTCAGGAGGCCGCGCCGCACGGCATTCGTGTGTCGTGTGTATCACCAGGTGGAATGGATACCGCTTTTTGGAGCGCTGAAGGTATGCCACCTGCTGGCAAGGCGTTCATGAATCCCTCCGACGTCGCAGAGCAGATCGTCTCGATTCTTCAATCTCCATCGACCATCTCGCCATCGCATCTGGTTATCCAGCGTGGAGTGACTCAAGGGTAAAAAATCACTTCTTCTTTTTCTTCGTCGCCTTCGCAACGGGCTTTTTTGCTTTTGCAGCGATGGCGGGCATGGGTGGGTGGGCGAGCTTGCGGGTCGTGACTGAGGGGCGGGCAGGGCCGTGGACTTGAGTAAACCAACTGAGCCCAAGACCGAACACGAGCATCGTGATGTGGACGATCCCGTGTTGCATGGGGAACGATGAGCCAGGAGTGCTGAGGGTGACAACGATCGTCATGACGAGCGTGAGGAGCGCGTACGAGGAAACTATGAGGCCAATCAGTTTCCAGGTGAAGAAGAAGAGCGCGCCAGGGACCGCTTTTGCAATGGGATCCAGACTGCGGAGGGTTGCGTCGTGCCAGAGGAAGAGAATGCCACCGAGTGCGAACACGAAGAGGAGGCCAAGGTAGGTATCGTTACTGAGGAGTTGCCCCGAGAGGACTGCAAGAAGCACCGGAACGCAGCCGGTGACGATGAGGATGATGCCAATTGCCTGCGCTACGTAGCAGTAGGTGGCATAGGCGATATCCCATGCATTCCCGCCACGGACGATGCCCGCGAGGGTGACAAGCGAAAGGAGGACGATAATCCCGAGCGGGAGAAATGTTCCGTAGGGGAGGTTGATATTCTGGAAGACACCGTCGAGAGACGAGGGAAACATGGAGGCGTGGGAGGGATGTGGGTCCTAGCGTACGTCACTGTGAATATGTAACGCACGAAAATGGCGTTGCGGGTAGCACGAAGAAGTATGAAGTAAGAATTATGCGCTCCATAATTCATTATTCCGCTTTCATTATTCAACCGTGACCCCCATGTTGCGCGCGGTTCCTGCGAGCGTGCGCATGGCAGCTTGAAGATCCGTGGTGTTGAGGTCTGGCATCTTGATAGCCGCGATCTCTTCGAGGTCTTTCTTCGAGATCGTGCCCACCTTCTTCTTGTTTGGTTCACCAGAGCCTTTCTCGATCTTTGCCTTGCCCTTGATGAGTTCGCTTGCTGGCGGTTGCTTTGTGACGAAGACGAACGAACGATCATCGTACACCGTGATCACCACAGGGATCATCTGCCCCATTTTATCTTTCGTTGCGGCATTAAACTGCGTGCAGAAGCCCTGGATATCGACACCAGCCTGACCCAGTGCTGGGCCAAGTGGAGGCGCGGGATTCGCTTGCCCACCGCGGGCAACGACTTTGACGACTTTCTTGATATTCTTAGCCATGAGAGAAAAGGGAGTGGCGGTAGGGTACTGATCGGCGAGAGAGGTGTAAAGTCGATCCGTCAGGCTTTTTTACCGAGCCGTCAGGGTATCCATGACCGTTTGTATCATTGTTTCGGCGCCTTTCTTCGTGTGGAATTCGTACAAACGCTCGCGAATACGGATGAAGGTGAGGGTTTCTTCGCTGAGGGCTGGATCACTGAACGTGAGTGTATTGATCGTTGGATGGCCAGGTTCTTGCCGTGTCGTATCGCTCAGATTCTGTACGTTGGCAGAAAAAGCAGAGAGGAGTGCTTCTTTTAATGCTATGAAGGATTTTTTTGCATCGCCGTCGATCCAGGAGACTGAGCCAATACGATCACCATTGTGCAAAATTACGAACGAAGAGACGAGCGTATCGCGCGAGACTTGAGCGAGGAACGTGAGGTCTTCGGAAGCAGAGAGCACAAATCCCAACGTCGTGAGTGCAGCTTCTACGTCTGCTTCATCGGCTTTCGTGACGCCCCCCACATTCTCTGGTTGCGTTGTACGGGACAGAAGCTCTGCTGCGTACTCGCGTCCTGCAAATTCGTAATCCGCCACTCCGATGCCAGCGAGCCCAACAAGGAGGAGGGCAGTGGTGGTGATCTTTGCGCGTGTGGTCATAGGGCAAGGGGAATGATACGCAGGGAAGGGCGTATCGGGTAGGTCTTATTGGAGCATGCCGCCGTGCGCAGCCTCGATAGACGTAAGGAATTTGGCATGAAGAACATTGAAGACCGTCGTTCGTACTGTGATGGCTACATCGATGAGTGCGCGATCTTTTTGTTCCTGAGCAGCTTCTCGTGCAACGTTCAGCTGTATCAGCCATTGATCTGCTTCTAGCGAAGGGAGTTCATGGGCGAGAATGCCTGGTTGTATGTAGAGCGTTTTGTCATTCTTACGTCGTGCTATCACAGGCAGTCCGCCGCAAGCATGTGCGAAGTATGGATAGAGCGCTGCAACCTGCCGTTGAATTTCTTGGGATATAGCATCTTGATGTTCTATTAGTTGTGCGATCGTGTCGTTCTTTTTGCAGTAGGCTATCACTTGTTCGATGATCTCTTGTTCGGTGGGTGCTTGGATGGTCGTCATAGTAAAGATATTTAATACTACTTATATATTATTGTCAACATCCCGTTTATAACTAAAAGCCCGGTCGGATGACCAGGCTTCTGTCTCTGACACGAAGTGCGAAATCGTTATTTAATTTCCTTGAGCCAGTCCGCCCGGTATTCGGCGAGTTTCTGGGACACCTCGTTTACGACGTCCAAGCTGTCGTGAAACCTTAATGTGAGATTGTTTGAGATGTGGATGTGCGAGACGACCTGTCCGACGGGGACATTTACCCAACGAGTATTCGATTCGCCCCAAGCCCCGTCCACCATGATGCTGTTCGACACGCTCAACTGAGCGAAGATTCCGCTCTCTTCTTGGGTCATGCGGAGTGACCATAGGAGCGCACGCTTAGAGTCGAGCTTCTCTTCGATTTCGTGGGCGAGAGTCGCCCACACGGCGTGAATTGCTGCTTCCGTCTGAGGATCGACGCTGCAGTCGTACACGGTCGTGAGCTTACTAATAAACATGATTCTAGCCTTTCTGTAATCCAGGATGCGATAACCGCTTCATTCTCTGCACTTCGTGGTGTCAAAGACCATTCATACACCGTGTATGAACATAATGCACTATAGACTAAAATTATTTCTTGTCAATATCCCGCACTCCTCTCAAAATCGCTATACTACGCGCCATCGTCATCAAGCGTTCACCTGCAACGGCAACAATCCTTGCGCCCGTCGCACTGCCCGCCGAGGAGATAGAACAGGCGGAGGTCG
>CAZLEW010000020.1:10616-12851 GCA_964558635.1 uncultured Candidatus Peribacteria bacterium | reverse complement strand
GAGCCCTTTTTCGCACAACATGTTGAAGATCAAATTGATCGCAAATGATTCAACAAGCAGTTGTAGTTCGAGTGGTGCCGAACTGAAAACACACGTTGTATCATTGTCATCCTCAAACGAAACACCGTCGAGCAAAATCGGTTCACTTCCTTCACACTGCACCTCAAGCGTGATCAACGCTTCTGTTCCATGATTATGAGTAATCTCGCCAACCATCATTTGTGTGATGATAGGAAAGCTCTCATAAACTGGAAGGCGTCTTCTGGGATTTGCAGTACGCAGAAAATTCCAATGCTCAGGAAACTCCTCATTTGCCCTCCTGAGCAACTCACTTTTACTCGTCATTACGTACCCTCCTCTTATTTTAAAGGATCAAAGGCTCAAGAATATTTATATTCTATATATATTTTTTAATTTGTCAAATACAGCATAATCCACGAATTTAAGCTGGAATTTGAACACCTAGGCGGTGGCCAGGACAAGCTTGAACCTTTACATATTGTGTGGCTTGCCATGAGTCCGCCAAAGGCGGACGAATGGTGCCGGGGAGAGGACTCGAACCTCCATGGGGTTGCCCCCACCAGCTCCTAAGGCTGGCGCGTCTGCCATTTCGCCACCCCGGCGTAGCTCGAGTATACCGCATCTTTCGTCATGAACCGCGATGAGAATCAATCCACTCATCCGCATGCTCATGGCGCGCGTGAAGTTCTCGCTTTCGCTGATCGGCAATGCTCCGTAACCGTGCTTTCTTCTGTTCTGTGTGCGCGATTGCTTCGTCTTTCAAGCGTACATACTCGCTCTCAATCTCCGCGCGCGTCTCTACCGTACGGCCCTGCAGGGTCATGACCGCCCTCTTATACTCCGATGTCACGCGGTACGCAGATGCCCCGCCGTGCTTGGTATCCTCTGCCTCAGCATCGTGCTTTTCTACAGCGTAACGCTCAGCCATAGACCGGCGCTGACGTTCCTCACTTTCCTCCATCTGCAGAATCTTCTTCCGTCGATCCTGCACAAGGTGCTCGAGCGTACGGTCGAGGAGATGTTCACAGTCACGGAGGTCACGCTCAATCTGAGCATCAACATTCTTCACGCTATCGTCCTCAATATGCTCTGCCTGCAATTTTTTTGATGCGACTTTCTGCTTGATCGCATGGTCATGAAGCTCATGCATCCGCTTCTCACGCTCTGCCCTATCCGCTTCTTCCTCTGCATCTTTCTTCTCCTTTCGAATGCGCTCCACTTCGGCAAGACGTAACGCCTCGCGCGACTCTTCATTCTTCTCGTGTTGTTCTCTGCGCCATGCTTGTTGGTGCTGATGCTGGCCCGCCCTCACCTGCTCCTCTGCAAGCGACGCCTGCTTCTGCCGTATCAAACGCTCCTCTTCATGCATCTCGCGCACGCGCTGCTTCTCACGTTCTTCTGCGAGCATGTTCTGCCGTGTCACAGCTAACGCTTCGAACGTTTTCCGCCGCTCGTCTGGGGTCTCAGGCATCGGACCATTATACCAGAAAATACCCAACATTACCGCAGCCAGGAACGCCTGCCTGCCGGTAGGCACGGGCTGCTGCTAGGCTTTTCTGTAATGGCTCCAGGGGCTATCGATCATTCCTCCCCACCCTTCTCCGCCTTCCTCTTCGCAGGCGCCTTTGGCTTTGCCAGGGCCGCAATTTCCTCTGCAAGATCCTTCAACCATACGGCGGGTTTCTTCTTCCCTTCAAAGTGCACAGCATCGATACGCAGGGTATTACTACTAATCTTCCATTGTTGGTTTTTTGAAAGCAGTCGCATGATGTCTTGCGCCTCCACGCGCGGGCTGAGCGTCAAAATAATTTCACGCTGACCACGGCCTTTATCGTCGGATTTTACACGTACGACACCACTGCGCCGTGCGGCGAGCTTCAAACGAAGGACACCAAACAAATTCTCGACCGCGACAGGCAAGGCGCCGTACTCTGCTACGAGATCACGCGCGAATTCCTCGAGCGTCGCTTCATCTTCACACCCTGCCAGTTTCTGGTACATCGAAATTTTCTCGCCGCTATCGGGAATATAAAACCCGGGAAGCAATGCCTCCACAGGCAGAAGAATTTCGACACTCTCTTCGACCGTCTCTACCCGCTCGCCGGCACGCAGTTCCTCGACGGCATTCTTGAGCATGCGAAGGTAGTGGCTAATCCCCACGGTATTCATTGTGCCCGCTTGCGACACACCAAGGATCTCTCCTGCGCCGCGGAT
>CAZLEW010000020.1:0-10606 GCA_964558635.1 uncultured Candidatus Peribacteria bacterium | reverse complement strand
AACCTGGAACCCCGACCCAAGCTCGCACGCTTCGACGATGGCTCGTAAGCGCTTTTTGGCATCCTCATGCAGTTTCTGACTATGGTAGAGCAAATACGCAAACGCCTGAATTTTGCTGCGGCCCACGCGCCCACGCAGCTGATAGAGCTGGGCCAAACCAAAACGCTCCGCCTCATTCACAATCAACGTATTCGCGCGCGGCAAGTCGATACCGTTTTCGATAATGGTCGAACTCACCAGCACCATCGCCTCTCCTTTTTTAAATCGCAGGATGCGCTCTTCCAAATCATCTGGCCTCAATTGTCCGTGGGCTACAACGAACGTCGTTTCAGGAACAAGCTCGCGCAATTTCTGTGCAAAAGCATCGATCGTCTCAACGCGATTATGCAGCACAAACACCTGACCATCGCGTGAAATCTCGTGCATGATCGCCTCGCGCACCAAGCTGTCGCTGTACTTACGCACCTCGGTGATAATAGGGAGACGACCAGGTGGTGGGGTGGTGATCGTCGAAATGTCGCGCAATTTGTGAAGCCCTAAATTCAGCGTGCGCGGAATCGGTGTCGCGGTGAGCGTAAGAATATCAACCGACGCACGCATCTCCTTAAATTTCTCCTTCTGCTTCACACCAAAGCGCTGCTCTTCATCCACAATCACGAGTCCCAGATTCGAAAAAACAACGTCTTCTTGGAGCAAACGATGCGTACCAATCACAATATCCACACCCCCTTTTTTCAGGCGCTCGAGCGTTTGCTTCTGCTCCGATGCCGAGCGGAACCGGCTCATCATCTCGATCTTCACGGGGAACTCTTTCATGCGTTCACGAAAGTTTTGGTAGTGCTGATCGGCGAGAATGGTAATCGGCGCGACCACCGCCACTTGCTTACCATCCTGCACAGCTTTAAACGCCGCACGCATCGCCACTTCGGTCTTTCCAAACCCAACGTCACCACACACAAGGCGATCCATCGGGTGCTCGTCTTCCATATCACGCTTAATGTCTTCAATCGCCTTCAGCTGTCCTGGTGTTTCTGTGTAGGGGAACGTCTCCTCAAACCGCTTCATCGCTGCGTTATCATCTTCATACGCAAAGCCCTTTGCGCTCGCACGTTTGGCGTAGAGCTCTAACAGATCCTTCGCGATCTCCTGTGTCTCGTGCTTAATCCGCTCCGTCACACGCTTCCACTCGCTTTCGCCCAGCCGTGTCACGTTCGGCTCATTCCCCTCTTCATGCACATACTTACTCAACTTATCAGCCTGATCGACCGGCACAAATAACTTATCGCCTTCGGCGTAGGTCAGCTCCAAATACTCGCGCGTCGTCTCATCAATCACTTTCTGCGTCATCCCTTCAAACTGCCCAATCCCGTGCTCCATATGCACCACATAATCGCTCGGCGAGAGCGACGTCAGAAAATCAAGCGCTAGTTTCTGCATCGACTTCTCTCGACCAGCTTTCCGGAGGGTGAAGATCTCGCGATCCGTCAACAGTGCGCAGAAGAGATCAGGGTTTTGAATCGAGTGCGGCAGCAAATCACCATCATCTGCGGCAACGAGCGTCACAGCACCTGCAACACGCTCTGTATGCACGTACTTCACACCTTCATCTTTGAAAATTCCCTCCAGCTCATCTGCGCGCCGCGTGACAATGAGGAGGCTCCATGACTGTTGTAATTTATCTTTTAAATCGTTGAGGAAATCGGTGAGGGTGTAGAACTTCAATACCGAGAGATACCGAAGGTGCGCGTGATTCTTCTGTGATTCCGGAAACGACGTAAACCGCAGTGTCGCACCTGTCTTCGGCGCTTCTGCATCATCTTGATCATCGAGTACCAGAAGCGCATTTGATGGAAACTGACGGAGTAACGGCGCGGTTTCGCCGTAGGTCACAGGGAGTAAGAACAGCTCATCTGCAACGTCGCCACCTGCGTGAATTGTTTCAACCGTATCAAAATGAAAATCGACCCGCGCCGATGCCGTCGATTGAATAGGTAAAATATCAAGACGGTCACCCGTGCGTCGGTATTCTCCTGGCGAGAGGATTTCATCGTCCGCGTGCGCGTATCCAAGCTCGAGGAGTTCTTCCACGAATGCCGTAAAGTCCATCGCATCGCCCGCACGCAGCGTTTTTGCGCGCCCAAGAAGATCATCATACAACGGGAATTCAAGATTCCAGAGGTGACGCGGAAGGAGGAAAATGCGACGTTCGCCTCCCATGAATCGCAAGAAGAGCTGCAACCCCGTCATCGATAATTCTTCTTCCCCCGCAGGGAATTCATCCGTCTCACACCCAAAAAACCCGAGCCAATGCCGCACAGCCTCGACCGCTGTATCATCTTCCGTCATGTAGAGCGTTGGTTTTGCCCCTGAAAACCCTTGAAGATGTGACACAAGTAACGCCTTCGCTGTTTCATTCCCCGCGCCAGAAATTGTGAGGGCGCGGTCTTTTTCCAAGAGCGTAGAAAGCTCTCGGTGCGTCTCCGTTCCGATGAGGAGGGAGGGCAACATGTTAGAAAAACAGTGTCATTACGATTCCATACGTAAGGTCCAGAGCCACAAAAGCGGCTCGCGATCCCCACCGATAACTCTAGACGTATTATACCCCTTAATCCTGCATTCTCAAGGGCATAATCAAATGCAAGAAGTGCGGCGTATTCGGCAACACAAACACCGCAGGGTGCATGCTATCCACCACACGCAGCTCAACATTGGTATCGTCAATGTGCGAGAGGAAATCGAGAAGGTAGCTGCTGCTCAGTGCAATTTTCGCGTCTCCCCCTGATGTTTCTGCAGTGATCGATGCCTCATCCTTCCCAAGTGGTGTTTGAGGTGTATGGATCTGGATACCAGCGTCGGTAATAGTTGCATCACCACTCTTCAACACAAACGTAAGATTATTATTCACCTCTTTTGCAAAGTAGTGCATGCGTCGAACGGTCGTTGTGAACTCATGCAACGCGATCACTGATCGTACCGAAACTTCTTTGGGAATAATCTGTCGGTAATCAGGAAACTTCCCCTCAATGAGGCGGGAGAGAAAACGTGTTTGACCCACTTGAAGCTCTACTTGCTGCGCACTCAGCGTCACTTGGACGTGTGGTACCTCGTCGATCTTCTCATCAGTCTCTGACGTTTCACTCTGAACAAGTCGAATGGGCTTTGTTTTTTGGCTTGAAATTGCAGCCTTCACCTCCTCTAAGACTTTCACAGGGATGATGCACGAAATTTCATCCTGCACATTTGCCTCGAGGATGTACTCAGAGAGGCGATAACTGTCCGTACCGACTAGGATCAGTTTTCCTCCTTCTGTACGCACTGAGACCCCTGAGAGGACAGGGCGGAGGCTCGTACGCGCGCATGTGAATGTGACAAGGTGAAGTGCCTGTAGAAGATCGTGTGCGTTCACTGAAAAAGAAATCTTTTTTTCGACAGGTGTAATTGTTGGATACTCACTTGCACGTTCACCCGACAGATTCGTCTTGCTGTGCTTGCTGATACATTTCACCTGCGTCCCTTCAACTGTTTCAAGAACTACCTCCGGATCCGACGTATATTGTGCAAAGTTTACGATTGCTTTCGCAGGTACCGTGATTGACCCTTCACTCTCGATTGCTGCATCAAAACTTGTCACGATCGAAAGCTCTAAATCTGTCGCACTGATGGTGCACCGTTTTCCTTCTGCATGAAGAAGAATATTTCCGAGAATCGGCAGTGCTTGCTGCCCACTAATTGCGCGACTGACAACTTGAAGCGCTTGAAGGAGTGATGCTGTGTTGCACGAAAATTTCATAAAGAGAAAAGAAGAACGGAAAAAGAGTATACCATGTAAATTTTTTTCTTGTTCGTCATCTTCATGACCCCCTCCGCATTTTCCACTATTAGGGTCTTCTCTGTGGAAGACTTCCAGGGGATTTCTCGAGAATTCCCCGTTAGAGCGAAAGCACCCTCTTATGAATAGATTGTGCGTGTGGGGAGGGTGTGGATAACTCGTGGAGAACCGCACCCTGTTGGCCTCTACAAAGCAAAATCAAGTATTTTGTTATCAGTAAGCCAAAATAGACAACTTGTCGTGTATAACTTTCTCAACCATGTGGGGACCTCTCTTGAAGGTTCTCCACACGACCTGTGGATAACTTTTGTATGCAAAAGGCTTCCCCACAGCTCTCCACATTGCGTCCCCGATCAGCGATTCTCTTCTTTCGTTACCTTCCGAAGGTACTGTTCTCGGTCTTCCGGTTTCGAAATTCGTGCCGTATTTTTCGTGATCGCAAGGGCGCCATCTTTGAACCGCGCGTACGTTCCTTCTTCAAGATCACGGTCGATAAGGAGGTGCCCCGCCACGAGTGAGTGAGCACCGATCTTCCTCCCGGGGTTGATCGATACGTGAATGCCGATCCGGCAGTCTGCACCGATGACCGCACCGAATTTTGTGCGATGCGTATTCAGCGCATGCCCCTTATGCATGCTGTGGATGTCTCCTTCGTCGAGACGCAAATTACCCGTGACGCATCCAGCACCAAACGACACGTTGCGCCCGACGATGGAATCGCCGAGGTAGGTCGAGTGGGTCCATACGTGGCTATGGAGCACGCTTGCTTGCACTTCAGTGTTGTAGCCAATCACACAGTGCTCGCCGATGCTAGAATTCCGCACGAGTGCATTATTGCCGATGATCGTGTGAGCGCCGATGAAGCACGGCCCTCGGACCGTCGCATGGGGGAATACTTTCACACCAGGGCCCAGCACGACTGGTCCTTCGATGACGGCCGTCGGGTGGACGGTCGCCGTGGGGTCGATCGAGGGTTGTACGTCTTTCAGTAAGAAGGGCAACGCATCGAGCATGTGCCACGGAAATTTGATCGCTCGCCATTCGCCGTCGTAGTCCACCACGGCGTAGCGCTTCGTCTGGAAGATCGTTTGCAAGGCTTGTTCGTAGCCGTCGTCGCGATCGTTATCGATACGCTCGAGTTCGCGGAGTAGGTACGACGCATCGCGATGCGCATGGACTTCGATATTCACGAGGTTGCTCGGTTCGTTCCCCTCTCCCGGCTTCTCAACGATGCCCGTGGCGATGCCATCTGCGACACTGATATACCCCCCAGGGAAATACGTGTTCACGCGCTTTCCCAATATCGCGCCGTCGGTCGTTGCCGCCGCAGCGAGCACATCATTGATCGCGCGGTCTTCGACGAGGTCATTCCCGCAGACAATGAGGATCTGTTCCGTGCCGCATGCGGGCAACGCCGAGAGGAGCCCGCCGCGCGTGCCGAGTGTGGGGTCTTCTTGCTGGATGATCTCTGCATCAGGAAACAGCGCGCGCGTTTCCTCAGTATTGTGCTCGCCCGTCACAAGGATCACTTCGTGTACGCCACAGCGCTTCAGGCGTGCCAATTGGTGCTCGAGTATTGTCTTGCCCGCAACGGGGAAGAGGGTTTTTTCAGTCAATGGCCAGAAGCGGGTGCTTTTACCGGCGAGGAGGAGGAGGGCTTTCACAGGTGAAGTATAGGGGCTCGTTTATTCGAGTGCTATCTCCACCGTCCCCTCCTCCATCGTCATCCGCAGCGGTATGCCGAGCGCCGCGAAGCGTGCGATCACGTCTTCATCGGGCAGGCCGTAGCTGTTTTCTTGTGCGACAGAGACAATCGCGAGTGACGGATGCACCGCCAAGAGGAACCCTGTCGAGCTGCTCGTGCGGCTGCCGTGGTGCGCGACTTTCAGGATATCGGCTGCCACATCGACGCCCGCTTGCAGCATCGCGCGTTCTTGCTTCACTTCCATATCACCTGCGAGGAGCACGCTCTTGCCGCCCGCGACCGACACCCGCAGCGCCGTCGAGTTATCGTTGACGTCGTTCATGGGGAGGCCGAAGAATGCAGGCGGTGGCCAGAGGACATCAACCATGAACGGGCCAACCGTTAGATCGGTTGCGGGATCGACGACGATGATCTGTGCGTGTTCCTCTGCAAGGAGTGTGAGGAATTCTTCATAGCGCGGGTTACCGTAATCAACGCCCGTCATCAGCACAGCCGCGACATCGTATCGGCGGAGAATCTCGGGGAAGCTCTGGAGGTGATCCATGTGTGGGTGACTGAGGACCAGCAGATCGATTGTACGGTCGAAGAACGGCATCTTTGTTCCAAGGAACGAGAGGATCCTCCCGTCTGGGCCGCCATCGATCAGGATTTGATACCCTCCCGAAGAAAGAAGGATGCCGTCGCCCTGGCCCACATCGAAGACAGAGAGCGTCGGTGGGGTGTTCCACGCGCGTGTCTCACACCAGAGCATTGTGAGCAGGATGCACGATAGACCAACGACAATCAGCTGTTCTCGCCTCATGTGCCCAAATTACAGGTTCAAGCTTCCCCCGGCGGAAGTTCCGACGTGAGGTTCACTGTTTTCCTGTCCCCTTACACCTTTGTGGCGTTCTTACGACGAACGAAACGTATCCCCGCTGCGCCGCCGCTCAGGCCCACAATTACTGCGAGTACAGGGCCCGAGTTTGGCAATGTGCCAGGCTTCACAGGTGGGGTGGTCGGCTTCGATGCGACGGAACGTTGGGAGGATGATGAAGCCTTTGAGCTCGATGATGGAGACGAGAGTGACCCGCCGATGGTGAGTGTCTGTTGCACACCGCGCGAGAGAGAACCATCGAGACCAACAACACGAACGAAGATCGTGAACGCGCCGTTTGGAACATCGGGAATCGTGACACCGTTCGATGTTTTATTCAGGCGGACTGCCGTACCAAATGTGCGTCCACCGTTTAGTTCACGAATCGTCGCAGAGGGTAGCGTCCAAGTGATTTCAACATCCTTCCCTTTCTGCTTCATTATGATGTTTTTCAGATCTGGCACAGATGTATCTGTCTGAAGCCCCGTAAAGAGCAGTGGTGCGGTGGCGCTTTCCTGTGGGACGATTTCCCCTGAAGGTGTTTGCCCTGCGAGTGAACCATGGATCGTGATCTGATACACGCGTCCTACAGTTTGCAGAGCCGTATCGATCAAGACGCGATTACCATTCATGCGATAGCGTACAATCGGAAGCTTCTGACCACTGCCACTGTTGATGGTAAAGGCATCGTCTTTCAACTGTTCAGGGATCGATACAGGGTGCGTGAATGTGAGCAGCACACCTGTCGACGACGTTGAGACTGCTGTGAGCAGCTGGAGCGTGGAAGAGACCATTGCAACTGTTGGCGATGGGGGGAGAGCCATAGCAGCAGAGGACGACAGAGCGCCTGATGGCACGCCTAGGTTGACCGTCGCTTCTTCCATGAAGAACGGGCTTTCGATACCTTTTTCATTCACTGCCAAGACCGAAACATACAAGATTGGTACAGGTGGGACACTCGTGAGGGTGTAGGTGAGCGCGGTGCCTGGTGCGTCTTCGTAATCATCGTATGTGCCGCCCTGATCAAGGATCGAAGCATGGCTATAGAAGATGCGATATGTTTCGATACTGCCCTCAACAGGGTCCCATGAGACTGTTACGTTTCCATTCTGTTCCTCTGCGCGGATGCCGCTGACACCAGGGACATCGGAGAGCTCCTGCGCGAATGCCACAAATGGCAAGATTGCCATGATCATGGCACATGCTAAGCGCTGAAGAACAGTGAGGGTGTGTGTATGCATTTCTCCCCATTGTACCATTTTCAGCCATAATTCGCAAGCTACGAGGCACTGCCAATCCACCGGCGTATGCCAAGAATTTCAATGAAGAATACCGCACATACACCAAGAAACGTGATTCCAATGATGGTGCGCCATTCCTGTGTAAGGAGGGGGCTTAGCAGGATGAGGGTCCCCACCAGGAGCAGGCTAAATGCTAGTAGACGTTGCCACTCGAGCGAGCGGAGCGGAATGCCTACAGTGCGGAGTGTTGGTACGAGCAGAAGGAGTGTCATGCTCGTGTGAACAATGATGGAAGTCCACGCGACCCCAACAAACCCCATAGTGGGGATGAGGAGAATATTCATGACCTGTGAAAGCACTGCTGCGAACGCGAGTGACCACGTGAGGCGACGCGATCGCCCGAGCGCGAGGAGCGTGTAGAAGCAAAAGAGGACAATGCCATTGAGGATCATCGACGGTCCGAGGAGGAAGAGTGCAGTATCGGCGCCGGGGGAACCGGGAGTGCTCAAGTACTGCTGCGTCGTGAGGAGTTGCATGATGGGCCGTGCCCAGACCATGGCCGTCAGTCCGGCTGTGATCGAGAGGAGCAGGACGGTAACGAATGTTTTTCGCGTCAGTTCCGTCACGCTCTCGCCGGCATCCATGCGTTTGCTCACAAGCGGGAGTGTGGAGTTGAGGAGGAACGTCGGGAGGAGAAACGCCATCTCGTTTGCCCGCAGTGCAAAGCCGTACAGCGCGTTTTGCGTTTGAAAGTCGGGGCGGAGGAGGGCGATCAGCGTGACATCCATATTGCGATAGAGCGCCATACACAGATACGCAGCCCCAAATGGCAGTGCGAGCCGTAGAAGGCGTTTCATCGTTGCAGGGTCCCACGTTGCGTGGATACGGACGATGCGCGATGCGAGGATCGACGATACCGCGAGGAGGATGAAGGCGCCGATGCTCCCGACGAGGAGGAACCACCACAGAACGCGCGGATCATCACTTCCTTGTACGAAAAAAAGCACCGTCCCGCCGATGAGCCCCGCGGTCACGATGCGTTGGATGACCTCAGCGATGAAGACAGATCGCATGCGGTAGTGCACTTGAAAGACACTTCGTTGAATGCCCGCAAGGAGCGTGAACACGGGGACGAACGCAGCGATAGCGATCGCGATCGAGAGGGGGCTCTGGCGCCAATGAGGGATCGAGAACGCGATGCAGATTGCCACAACGAACACGACGGCCGTCACGATGAGGCGCAGGAGGACCAGCGTACCGAGTGTCTGTCCTTCATCTTTCGCACGGCTGAGTTCGCGCACGGCAACGGCGTAGAGGCCCGCATCTGCCAGAATGCCGAAAAATTGCAGATACCCATATGCAGAGTTGTACGTGCCGGCAAGCTCGCGCGTGAGGCCCACGGCGACCAGTTTCACGGTGACGATGCTGAGCAGCGCCATAACCGCTTGGCTGGCGATTTGCCAGAGGGTAGAGGTGGCGATGTGGCGGGTATTCACGCTCGTATCGTAGCGGAAATTAGGGAAATACTGGACACCGTTCTCGTTGATCAGTATAACGCCCCAGAACATATGGGTGTCTCCTTCTCCCATCTCGTCTCAGCTTCGGATATTACGAGGCAGGATGCTGATTTTCTGATAAAACGCGCACTGGAGATGGAAGACGAGATGCGTAGGGGGCGGCTTTCGCGCCGAATCGATTCTCATAGAAATGCGTTTAGACAAAAATGCATCGCGTCGCTCTTCTACGAACCGTCGACTCGAACACGGTTCAGTTTCGAGCGCGCGGTGAAAACGCTCGGAGGCGACATTATGACGGCCGACGGATTCCAGTTTTCGTCGCTCTACAAAGGAGAGTCAGTTGCCGACAATACGAAGGTCATTGCTGGTTATGATATGGACGCGATTATCATGCGACACCCCGATGACGGTAGCGCCGCCGAAGCTGCCGCTGCGCTTGATGAGTATCGTAAGGAGACAGGTATTCATGTGCCATTCATAAATGCAGGCGATGGTAAAAATGAGCACCCTACACAGGCGTTGCTCGATGTTCTCACAATCCAAAAAGAGTGTGGAAGTCTCATAAATCAACATGTCGCTCTGGCGGGAGATCTTCAGAATGGTCGCACGGTCCATTCACTCGCAAAATTACTTTCGCTTTATCCCGGTACGCGTCTCACATTAGCGTCGCCTAAGCAGTTGCCCATGCCGGAGCACATCAAAGACATGTTAGATGAGCGTGGTGTGCCGTTTGAGGAGGTACACAGCTTGGAGGAAGTCTTAGATGCAGAGCCGTCCGCGCTATACATGACGCGTGTGCAAAAAGAGCGCTTCAAAGGGAAGCGTCAATTGGCCCAGTACGAAAAGTTGAAATACTCATTCATGCTCAACGCAAGCATGCTCAAAGGGCGCGATACGATCATTATGCATCCGCTCCCTCGCCTCCAGGAGTTGTCGACAGATGTCGACCGACTCCCAAATGCTGCGTACATGCGCCAAGCACGCAACGGTTTGCCGATGCGTCGGGCACTCATGTACGAACTCATGAATATTGGACGGCAAGAAGGCGAGGACAAGGTGGAGTACGAGCGCCGTCGAGCAGCATAAGAGCCTAAATCGCCAATCCGGCACTGCGATTTGACAACTAAAGTTAACTTCCCACAATAGGGGGAGCGTCATTGTTCTCTGTTCATTCATTTCTTCGTAGGAGGGGCAGCTCATGTCGTCGAAAGAAAGTAAATCAGAAGAATTCCCAGCGTTTCTCATTGGAGAAGCTGTCATCTTTCTTTTGCTTGTTATGGGGGCTGTGTGGTTTATCGTTTCTCAGGTGCAAAAAATGCCTGCCACACGAATTCCAACGGTTCAGCAGAAGGTTCCCATCAGCGATCCCCTTCTCGAAGGGCGCGAGCTCGTCACTATTTTCCCCGGTTGGGAGTTACCAATCGGCGAAAGAGTGATGATGCAGAGGATTCTCCCCTA
>CAZLEW010000019.1:1262-13160 GCA_964558635.1 uncultured Candidatus Peribacteria bacterium | reverse complement strand
AAATATGTCGATCTCTGTTCCTTTGGCGCGGTCCCCGCTCGATCACTCAGGCAGCGTTACACGGTCAATACGCTCATCGCCACCAACACCACACCGTCGTTTCGCACATTACAACGTCTACGCATTCCTGGTATTACGGATTTTATCGAAGGAGCACAAAAAAGCCTGAGCGAGAGCTTAGCCGTCTGCGATCTTGTGATTACCCCAGCGTTGACGGGTACACTTTACGACTTCCAGAAAGGCGCGGCGTTCGTACGACAAGGTAAACACGCCACCGAAGACGCGTGGCCTGCGATCGAGACACTCCTCGCACGGACGTAAGAACATCGAAGCTATCCGCGTGTGTCTAGCGTCGCGGAGATCGATACTTCTCCCAGAGGCTATACCCGCCGATGCCGAGGCTTAACGCAAGCAACAGTGCGGCAATCACATAGCTGAGCGACATAAACCCCTCACGTAGTATCGCTCGCGATGCCGATGGTACTTCGAGATGAAATGTCCTCGCGACGATCAATGCAGCATCAGCATCGAGGTAACGAACATCCACATCGTATCCTCCGGGCTCCGGAAACAGCACTGTGAACACTGGAACATGCACGCCGTCATTCTCAACGGAGCCCGCCTGGATTTCTGCTCCCTCACGACTCACACGCACGTCGACACTCGCAAATGCGGCGTACGTCATCGATGGTTCAGTTTCATACAAATCCAGATCGAATGTTACTGGCTCACCAGGCGACAACGCCTCGTACCCGATATCAATCAGATACTTCCCGACCTCGGCTTCGAGCGATGGGCTATCGCCATGGGCAAACGTGAGAAGCGGAAGCAGAAGCAGAAGCAGAAGGAATCTCATAGAAAAAGAGTACCCCTGATGCATTGAAGAAACACGCATTTTCTGCTATCATGAGGGGATTTCACAAACACACCCCAACACACACATGACTATCGATGCATCTGTCGCTCATGCAATCCATAAAGATCTCGATATTGTCGAGGCTCTCCCAGAAATTCGGGATCTCCCTGTAGAGCAATTAGAGCCCTATGTAGAGCAGTATGTGTCTGAGATGCACCAATCCATCCGTGATATTGTTTCGCTCAAGGGCGAGCCCTTCCTGCGCAGTAACGACCCCGCTGGCCTCTGTGCCACGTGCCTCGAAGGTGGTGTGCACCTACCCCCACGAATGCTTCTCAGGATGTGCCGCACGATCATTGATCTCCAAACGCTCGATGCGCGCTTCATCCTCGATACCGATTCAGGCTCGAGTCTGTACTTCGTGAAGATGGCGATTGCGTGAAAGAAGCAGAAACAGCATGTAGAACTTCTTACTTCATCGATTTATCGATCAGCTCTTTAATGACGTGCAACATCGACTGCAGCGCGGCCTTCAGACTCATTTTATGTAAGGCGTAGCTGATACGAACGGTGCCGTCTTCCTCCTGCCAGCCGTAGAGCACGAAATTCGGCCGCCCGACGGATTCCGTGAGGGCTTTGAGTTTCTTCTCGAAGGGAATGTTTTCGTCTGCCATGCACGCAGTATACACGAAACAACGCGTGCTGGCCGTGGCCAAATCAAACGAACGCGACCCCGCAGCAGCGGGAGAGCAGAGAGCGTTTAGCGCTTCGAGAATTGAGGAGCCCTGCGAGCGCGGTGCAAACCTGGCTTCTTGCGCTCTTTCGTGCGGCTATCGCGGCGGAGGAAGCCCGCGCGCTTGAGTTCTGAGCGGAATTCTGGATTCACGAGGAGGAGCGCGCGCGTGATGCCGTGGCGCAGTGCATCGCTCTGTGCGGCTTTCCCACCACCTACAAGCTCTGCTTCGACACCGTACTGAGATTTCACACCTGTAATCGTGAGAGGAGCGAGTGCGTTCTCGATCTGCAATGGAATGAAGTACGTCTTGGCAGCCTTACCGTTCACCTTCACATCGGAACCGTCTTGGATAAGACGTACGTGGGCGATCGCGGTCTTGCGCTTCCCAATTGCGAAGAAGTACGACGATTTTGGAGCGGCTGTCATCAGAGAGCGAGGGGAGAGGGTTGCTGAGCAGTATGATCATGTTCGGCACCCGCAAACACATGCAGGCGCTTCATCATCTCGCGTGCCAAACGATTCGATGGAAGCATACCCTTCACGGCATGCTCGATCACGTACGTTGGCTTCATTTCAAGCATCTGTGCGAGCGTTGCCTCTTTCACACCCCCTGGGAACCCTGTGTGGCGGAAGTAGGATTTACGGAAAATCTTCTTCGGTGGAAGGTCGATTTTCTCGCAGTTGATCACAACGATATGATCGCCACACAACTGATGCGGTGCGTACGTTGGCTTGTGCTTGCCTTTCAGGTACGTCGCAGCCTTCACGGCGATCTTCCCGAGCGACTCGCCTTCAGCATCGATCAGGTACCACGTTGGGGCCGAAATTTTGATCGTAGAGGTTTTCATTGCTGAGCAGGGGCAACGGAAGGTGATGGCGATTTCTTCACGGCCTTTGGCTTCTTCGCTGTTGTAACCACAGGCTCAACTGCAGTGTCGCGATCCATGAGCTCAAGCGTCACCAACTTGGCGCCATCTCCGAGGCGAGCCCCTACTGGGGTAATACGCGTATAGCCAGAGGAACGTCCTGCGTAGCGTGGCTTTAATACCTCAAGAAGCTTCTTACTTGCGTTCTGATGCATCACAACGGCATTAATCGCGCGAATGGCCTCGCGTGTGTCTTTCGTCTTTGCGATCGTAATAAGCTTTTCGACCATTGGCTGGACGACCTTCGCGCGCTTGCGCGTTGTGCGAACCGTCTCGTACAGCACGATGCTCGTAGCGAGATTTCGCAGTAGGAGAGCCGCGTGATGCGGTTTTTGGTTTAGCCGGAGACGATTCTTACGGTGTTCCATGGAATCAAAATTGGATCGAGAGGATAGGGATGAGAAGGCAGTTGTACAAGTGATTTCGCGATTACTCGTCGTTCTCGTTCGAAAGGGTTAAGCCACGCGTTGCAAGGGTCGCTTTCACCTCATCAAGAGCCTTGGCGCCAAAGCCGCGGAAGTTCGAAAGCATCGATTCCGTACACTTCGTAAGCTGTTCGATAGACCCAACACCCGCATTGATGAGCGCATTGAGCGTGCGAGGCGAAAGGTTGAGGATCTCGATCGGGGTGTAGCTCTCTTTGACGGGGGCACCGCCGCCGCCAGAAATTTCTTCCATCGGCTGCACCGCCGTACGCGAGAAATCAGCCATGAACTCTGGCTCGACAGCCTTTTGATCAGAACCGAAGTAACCGAAGTAGCTCTGGAGCAACTGCGAGGCGAAGCGAATGGCTTCTTCTGCAGTGAGAGAACCCGTTGTCTTCACTTCGATCGTGAGCTTCTCGAGGTTTGTGCGCTGACCGACACGTGTCTGCTCGACATCGAACCGTACACGCTCGACCGGTGAGTACACTGTATCGATGTACATGAGACCTGGTTCATGACGCTTCTTATTATTCTCAGAAGCTGGAATGTACCCAACACCCTTATCGACCGTAATCTGCATCGAGACCGCTCCGCCCTTCTCAACAGTGAACAGCACAAACTCAGGATTGAGTACTTCGATATCAGAGGACACCTCAAGATCCTTCGCCGTGACGACTTTTGGACCCTTGACGTCGAGCGTCACGACTTCGCTATCCTTCGTATGCTTACGGAACTTCACCTGCTTGAAGTTGAGCATAATATCAACGACAGACTCTTTCACGCCTTTGATCGCCGTGTACTCATGTTGAACATCCTGAATACGGATCGACGATGCAGCAGCGCCAGGCAAACTCCCAAGGAGTGCGCGACGAAGCGCATTGCCAAGCGTCATACCGTAGCCTTGCGGCAACGGTGAAATAACAAAAATCTTATGAGAATCATCGCCGGTAGACCCCTTCTGAGAAGAGAAGATGGGCTGTCCGATTTCTTCCTGAATGATGTGCATAGGAGAGGAAGGAAGAAGGAAGGGAGGAGTGCCGGGGATCTGCCACCCAACGAGGAGGCAGCCGGCAAGAGAAATGAAAATTAATTCCGAGAGTAAAATTCAACGACGAGACGCATATCGACGCCTTGCTCACCGTCCACAGAGGACGGAGCGGCAACGACTTCGGCCCGAAGAGCATTCGGATCGGCTTTGAGCCACTTTGGAGCATTGTACTTGTCATTCTTTTCCATGATCGTACCGAAGATCGGCGAATCTTTCACCTTCGTTCGCACGGTAATGACTTGACCGGGACGCATTCGCATCGATGGAATGGTGACACGCTTGCCATCGACCATGAAGAGACCGTGACCGGCGAACTGACGAGCCTGGAAACGCGTGAGGGCAAAACCAGCGCGGTAGAGCACGTTATCAAAACGCTGCTCGAGCAGAGCACGCATCGTGTCGCCTGTCTTTCCCTTCGTCTTCAACGCTTCGTCGTACAGTCGGCGGAATTGGCTCTCGCTCAAACCGTACATATCACGAGCCTTCTGCTTCTCTTTCAACTGCTTCGCGAATTCAGAATCACGAGCCTGACGCGTCTTCGCGTTCTTCCCTGGACCAAACGGCTTGCGTTGCATGATTTTGTCATACTTATCGCTGCCGTAGATGTTCATGCCGAGGCGGCGGGCTCGCCGAGCTTTGGGACCAGTGTACTTCATGGAGAGTGGAGAGAGTAAGAAGAGAAGTTGTCAGGCTGAGCAACGTCGAAGCATTACACGCGCCTGCGGCGTGAAGGACGACAACCGCCATGCGGGATAGGTGTCACATCGATGATCGCATCGAGGTTCAGACCAGCAGCTTGAAGACCACGGAGTGATTGCTCACGACCAGGACCAATACCTTTGATCTCCACAGTGACGGACTCGACACCGTATCCTGCAGCCTTTGCAGCAGCGTTCTCGGCTGCGACTTTGGCGGAATACGGCGTTGATTTGCGCGTACCTTCGAATCCGGATGAACCAGAACTTGCCCAACCGAGCGTATTCCCCTGCAAGTCTGTGATCGTGACGATCGTATTATTCTCACCGCAGTGCACGCAGGCGCGAGCCTTCGGCACGGCGCGCTTATTGTTCTTGCGGCGGACCTTCGTGACGTCCTTTGGCACATCCTCGAGGAGCGAGGCGGCAGTAGGAGCGGCAGGAGTGGCTGCTGCGGCGGTGATCTTCTTTTCGTCGGCCATAGGAGAGGTGAGTGATGAGCGGGTAGCGGATAGATGAACGATTATGTCTTGGTCAGCGTCGTGCGACCAGAGAGACCTGTCTTGCGCTTGCCGCGCTTCGTGCGAGCGTTACGACGTGATGTTTGGCCGCGCACAGGCAGTTTCTTGCGATGACGCATCCCGCGCCATGTGCCAATATCCTGTAATCGTTTTACATCTAAACCGACCTTACGCGTTAATTCACCCTCGGTGATCTCCTTCTCAACACGCGTACGAAGAAGGGCTTCCTGCTGCTCTGTGATCGTGTCCGTTTTCGTCAGTGGATCGATCTTGACCTCCGCGCAAATACGGCGAGCGAGTGGCTGACCGATACCCTTAATTGCCGTAAGGGATACGAAGAGTTTCTTGTTGCCGGGGAGAATGACGCCAGAGATACGGACCATAGTGACGAGAAGGAAGAGTCAGGAAGTAGGAATCAAGAAGTGAAGCTGGTGGGTGTGAATCATGATTCTGTATTCATGATTCTGTATTCCTCGTTATCCTTGGCGCTGCTTATGCTTGGGAGTTTTACACCCAACGCGGATGGCCATCTTTCCTTTGCCATTACGGCGACGGAAGACGTAGCAATCTTTGCACATGCGCTTGACGGAGGGGCGGACTTTCATGATCGACGGGGAGGAGGGGGAGCTGGATTGTTCGGATCAATGTTCGAGAACCGGAACGTAATGCGACCCTTCTGAAGATCGTAGGGGGTCATTTCCACTTTCACTTTGTCTCCGGGGAGGATACGCACCCGATGGACGCGCATACGGCCGGCAAGGTGGCAAAGAAGCTCGTGATTTTCCGCTTCAGGACTTGTAATTCTGACTCGGAACGTGGCATTTGGGAAGGTTTCTTCCACGACGCCGACGAGTTCGATGACGTCCTTAGACACAGAGGTAAAGCAGTGGAATCGAATTGAAAAAAGCCGAGGCATCCTAGCTAGCGGATCGGTACGCAGCAAGCACACAACCGTAAAAAACAGCAAGAATACTCACATTGACTTGTCAAATATACAAATTGTTATAAAACAACAATATTACCGTTACGCGATGATGTCTGATCCATGTTCTGTTACGAGAACCGAATGCTCCGTTTGTGCACACAGTGCGCCCTCGCGTGAAACGATCGTCCAACCGTCTGAGCGAAACTGCATCGACCCGCTCCCGAGCGTGAAAATTGGCTCGATCGCGACGACCGTACCAACCGGGAGGGCCGGCCCGGATCCCGCTCGTCCTTGGTTTGGAATATCAGGGTAACAATGGAGCGTTCGCCCAAGCCCGTGACCCACGAGGCCCTGCACCGGATTGCACCCACACTCGCGAGCAGTTGCCTCGATCGTCGCTGACAAATCCCCCACCTTCACACCACCTTTCACGAGCGCAATTGCCCTGCGCAACGCTTCTTCTGTTGCTTCCACAACACGACGCGCATCCTTCGGAACATTCCCCACCATCGCCATGAGGCCGGCATCGGTATAGAGCTCGTCGTAAATCACGCCGCTATCGAGGTTAATAATGTCGCCATCCTTCAGCACGCGGGGACCTGGCATACCGTGCACACACTCTTCGTTGATCGACGTGCAGAGCGACGACGGAAACCCTTCGTACCCCTTGAACGCCGGCACACCACCGTGATCGCGAATGTACGCTTCACACAAACGATCGAGTTCGGCGGTTGTGATGCCGGGAACAGCACGCGACCGCACCATCGCAAGGCACTCGTGCAGGATCTTCCCACCTGTGCGAAACGACGCGATCTCCGATGTAGTAAACACCTCAATCTTTGGCATAGGCCCACAGTGTACGGCGAGTGAGAGCGGAAGGAAACGCGTTAGTTCTGCCTTGATGCCATCACCACACGAACTTGATCCCCTGTGACCGTACGGATCAAACCAACAGCGGCACAGAATTCATTCGAAACTTCCTCTATCGTACCAAACGAATCAACAGATACGACCGTGTAACCTAGCCGACGATATTCATCGATCAACGGCTTTGTTTCTCTATGGAAGATTTGAACACGTTCTTCCACAACCTCACGCTTCTGATCATCTGCCCTACCATCGTTCTTTGCCCTCTCTGCAATACGCTTCATCGCTTCCTCATCGCTCAACACTAATTCAACTATGTGCAGGGTACGACCCATTTGCTTTTCAATCTTATTCAACCCAATCATCTGCTCCCACTTTCGAGGTATACCATCAAAAACAACAGGCGTTGTAAGAGCTGTTTCTCGAACAAATTTATTTACCGCAGGCATTATCACCTCATCTGGAGCAAGCCTGCCACTCGCCATTATAGGTGCAACATAACCATATTTTGTAGGATCCGATGCAATTAGCGCTCGTAATGCATCACTCATACCAAGGTGGACAAACGGACCATTGTTCGCTTGAGAAATCTGTTTAACTTGAGTCCCTTTTCCAGCGCCTGGCACTCCGAAGACTGCAATGTCTGGTATCTGCTGTTGCATATGAGAAAATAAAGAAGTAAGTACCGCGCAAGCGCGAGGGCAGAAGGTACAACTATCGATACATAAAGTCAATGCCCTCGCAATTGGCTTTCGACTTCACCGTCACGCACCTCAAACACCCGGAAACCCAAACGTCCGCATCGCCTGAACAATGCAGTCAAATACCTCATCCACTGGCAAATCACCATGGATCGTCGCCACGAGGCCCAGCGCACGGTACTGCTCGATCACCGGTTGAGTCTTCTCTTTCGTCCACCCCATACGCTTGCGGATGAACGCTTCGTCTTGGTCATCTTTCCTCCCCTGCTCCTTCCCACGTTGCAGCAAACGCTGGATCGCCAAATCTTCATCAACAACAATTTCGATGCAGCGAAACTCGCGATTCTGGCTCTTCATGATCATATCGAAATCGTGCTTCTGGTCAGCATCGCGCGGAATACCGTCGAAGAGAATTGATTTTCCTGGTACGACCGCAGCAATGGCACCACTCAACACTTGCATGACAATCTCGTGCGGAACAAGGTTCCCTTGATCAATACACGCCGCGATCGATTTTCCAAGATCCGTGCCTGATGCCGCCATTGCACGAAAAGCACTCCCCGGTTCGAAATGATGAAACCCGAAACGTTCGACGAGTTTCTTTGCTTGTGTTCCCTTGCCGCCGCCTTGAATGCCAAACAGCAAGAGATCCATACCTGTGGGGATTTAGACTAATTTCTCATAATCGTGCGCCAACATCGATGCATTCACCTGGCGAATCAATTCCATCACGACACCCACCAAGATGATGAGCCCCGAACCCGAAATCAGCATGTCGGAGCTCGGGAGCTTCGTGAACATTGTAAACAAAATTGGAATGATCGCGATGAGACCGAGGAAGAGGCCACCCCACAGGTTTAAGTGGTTACTTACTTTTTCGAGCATGGAAGCCGTCTGAGCACCTGGGCGTGTGCCGGGGATGAATCCGCCACGCTTCTGAATCGACTCTGCAAGATCGGCAGGCTTAAAGGTGACCGACACGTAGAAGAAGTTGAACAAACACACGAGGAGGAAGTACATCACGATGTAGCCCCATGCGGGCGAATTGGGATTGAAATGCGTATTGATAATACTTACAAGCCATTGAAAGTTTGGCGCTGTCGAAAGGAACTGCGCGATAATCGATGGCAATGTGATGAGCGACACGGCGAAGATGATAGGCACCATGCCCGCTTGGTTGAGGCGAATCGGAATATTCCCCTGAACCCCACGACCAGCACCCTGATTTGCGTATGTGAGAGGAATGAGGCGATGGGCATCGGTGAAAATAATGACTGCAATGAGAAGAAGAATCGTGAGGACAATGAAGAACGCGACAGCGCCGCTCTGGCTGGAACCCGCGAGAACAAGAGCGGTGATGTTCGTCGGGATCCCTGAGACGATACCTGCAAAAATGAGGAGTGAAATACCATTACCAATCCCCTTCTCTGTGATGAGCTCCCCGAGCCACATGATGAAGACTGAACCAGCCGTCACAAAGAGCATAGGAAGGAGAACACCCGGGAATGCCGTATCGATCAGAGAAACGCCACCCCTGTTAATAAGGAGGAGGAACCCATAGCTCTGGAGGAACGCGAGCGGCAAACTGAGCCAGCGTGTGTAGCGGTTTAACTGCTGCTGACCTTGCTGACCCTCTTTGCTGAGGGCTTCAAGCTTCGGGAAGATGACGGTACAGAGCTGCACAATAATCGACGCATTGATGTAGGGCGACAGACCAAGGAGTGCAATGGAAAAGTTATCGACGGCACCACCCGTGAGCGACGCAAAGACGCCGAGCAAGCCGCCGCTGTTGGCATTATCGAGGTACTGCTTCAACGCAAATGGATCCGCACCAGGAATAGGCAAATGTGAAATAACGCGGTACACAATCAAAATACCAGCCGTGATCATGATACGACGGCGCAGATCCTTCGTATGCCAGATCTGGCGAAGGTACTGAAGCATCGATCAGCGGGCAGCGCGGAGAATCGTGACAGAACCGCCAGCCTTCGTGATGGCTTCTTTTGCGGATGTGCTCGCGGCGTGCACCTCGAGCTGGAATTTCTTGCTCACGCCACCCGTACCGAGGACCTTCACAAGGTCACCCTTACGGATGAGGCGCTTCTTTTTGAGATCGGCAATCGTGTAGGTGCCAGCGTCGAGCGTCTCGAGCGAGGCGAGGTTGATAACTTCGTATGTCTTGGAGCGGGGCGAAATGAAACCGCCAAGCTTTGGCTGACGACGAATGAGTGGCACTTGACCACCTTCGAAGCCGTGCTTGCGGCCCTTCCCTACGCGAGAGTGCTGGCCCTTTGTACCGCGACCGGCAGTGGTGCCGCCGCCGGCGCTGTTACCACGCGCGACGCGCTTGCGTGTTTTACGGGATCCCGATGCTGGACGAAGTGAATGAAGCATAGTGTGGGCCGCAATCCTAAGGGTTCTACAGAGAGGGGTCAACATGAAAGTATCATCTACAAGGAGAAAGTGAGGGCGAGCAGAGGACAAGGTATTGACATTTACATAAATAAACATTATAATATTTTCAATATTCAATTCACACCCTTCTTATGAGCGCAGATCAATTAAATAGAGGAGATAATGCTCTTTTAGAGACATATACGAAACGGGGTCAATCACTGTTGGATCAAGCAACAGGTGATGTGAAAGACCACCTCAGTAGGCTTTTTGCTATGATGCCTACAATTGCCGCGGAAAAGGGGTCAGATGTAGTCGAAAGCTGGTTAAACGGCATTGTTACGCAAATGCAATTAAAGAAGAATCTTGCAGAGCAACTTACAAACATTGATGCACTATTGTCCGGATGCGATCAGCAGATTCAAACAGATATTGGAAGGAACCATATAGAAAAGGCTCGGGAACGCTCTACAGTATTGAGAGATACATTCAAGAAAGAGATTTCAGACGAAATAGATATAAATAAAATAGTATGGCATTTAGAAAGGCTCGCGGGAGATCTCACTGAACTAGAAAAGAAAATCCATGAAATATTAGTGCTTGATCAAATTGATCAGAACATTGATATGAGGAAGCTTTCTTCTGTTGTTGGGGAAAACGGTTTTGATTATTGGAATAATGCAGATCAGAATACTTCTGCCTTGAGCAGAATATCTATTCTAAAAAGAGCAGAAGGCTTACCTCTGGAAATACAAGCACAATTCAAAAAATTAGAAGATGCCACTACTACATTTTCAAACCGAGTACGTTCAAAATCTGTAGCATTGCTTGATTCGGATGGACCTTGGACAGGTGATCTTTCGGACCTCGATACTGCTGCAACGTTCATCAATACAACAAACGATACAGTGGAACTTGAAAAATTAGAGCACGAAATATTGAATAGTTGCGTAGAATGGATCAATAGTCTTTCATAAGTACGATGGTATGAACGATTAAAAAACCCCTAACCATCGCTGGCTAAGGGTTTTTTCATTGTGCCACTTCCGCATGGCGGAAACGACGAAACTTCATAGATCGGTCCGAGGAGTCCAGAGCAGCGTTCTTCCCTGGGTTATTTGAAACACAAGTCCTGGGATCGCGAAACTAAGGACTTGCTGATCGGGAGCTTTTTCGCCCATCAAACTGCAAACGGCTTCTGCAACCACAACTTCCAAGGACGGAGAGAGCACAGAATATTGCTTCACTCCATTCTGAATCGCATCCATCGCAATCGCGTACGTGAGGAGGAGGTACGGTTCAGTGCACCCGCGCCGGGCAAGGTGCAACACCGCTTGTTCCAGAAACGGTAAGCACGTCGGATTCGATGTGGCGTACGCATCGAGCCACGGACGAACCGTATTCAATACGACCGCTCGAGCAGCTTCACGCGCTTGGTACTGCTCTTGACTGAGCACGCCGAAGGCACCAAGTTCATCACTGAATGCCAATTCCCCTGCCACCACAGCCGACGTCAACGATTCCACTTCAACGGTCAGACCAGCACCTTGCAACTGACGGAGCATAGCAACGAGATTCTCCGGTACCGCCCTGCGGAGAGTGGCTAAAGTTTCTTCACCCAAATCTGCTCGCAGCAAATTCTCCGCTTCAGTAACGCGATCCGGAGAAAGCTGCTCGTCGTCGATCTTTGCGCCAAGAATCACAAAAACGGCTTTGGCCCAAAGATGAACTAGATCGACTCGACGTAAGGCATCAAGAATGCGAAAGGCTCGATACAGCGTGAGCAATAAAGTGGGTGTGGCCA
>CAZLEW010000019.1:600-1252 GCA_964558635.1 uncultured Candidatus Peribacteria bacterium | reverse complement strand
CGACAGAATGATCGAAATTATCGGATCCCCCGTAGACGAAGCGGAGGCAGAGATGGGGATGTTCCGCGGATGAAACCAATAACAACTGGAACACCGTGCCGTCTACAGCTTGTTCAAGCCCCTCTCTTGAGACAGTTCTGGGCTTGAGGGCACCAGACGAAAGAATCACCTCAAATTCTGAATTTTTCCTGTTCATACAAGACTCCTGCCGACGTTTTGAAAGAAACCACTTCCGATACCGATTCCCTCTGATGAGGAACAGGAAGAAGCATGGATACTGCAAAAAGAATCATGAATATGTCAATCACTTCCCCAGCAGAAAGCCCTTTTACGCCTTCTTCTCCTCTTTCACGACGAGGTTCCCCTCGACGATCTGCTCTTTCGTGATCGTTTTCACGACCATCGCTTCTTTCGGCGAATTCGCCTTATCTTCGGCAGCTTGGTGTGCGGCGTTGAGCGGCTTGATCTTCTTCAAGGCGAGGATCCCTGCCTGGGCGTTCACGAGCGTATTCTTTGTGCCAAAGCGCTTTGCGAGGACGTTTCGCACACCTGCGTGATCCAAAATAACGCGGAGCGGACCGCCGGCGATGATTCCTGTTCCTTCGGATGCAGGCATGATGCGGAGCTTCGCCGCCTTGAATTTCACATCAAC
>CAZLEW010000019.1:267-590 GCA_964558635.1 uncultured Candidatus Peribacteria bacterium | reverse complement strand
TTGTGAGGGATCGTCCCTTTTGTGATGGGCACTTTGATCATGGCGCGCTTCGCGGCCTTCGTTGCCTTCTGGACTGCTGCCTGTACTTCATTCGCCTTCCCCGTACCGAGGCCCACCTTTCCCTTACGATTGCCGATGACGACAATGGCACGGAAGCGCATGCGGCGTCCACCCTTCACCACGCGCGTCACGCGATCAACGGAGAGAGTCGTTTCTGCAAACTCACTTGGTTCTCGGGCGCGTCCGTCACAGCGGGTCTGCCGGTTTGGGGTGGAGGTTTTGGCCAAGGGCCTCTTCGGCGCTATAGCCCAGGATCGCCGTGG
>CAZLEW010000019.1:0-257 GCA_964558635.1 uncultured Candidatus Peribacteria bacterium | reverse complement strand
TGAATGATGAAGTGTGAATAATGAAGTATGAAGACAAACGGGTGGTAATACGTACCATAATTCTTAATTCTCTATTCCTACTTCTAAAATTGGAGACCGCCTTCGCGGGCGCCCTCGGCGAGCGCTTTCACGCGTCCGTGGAACTTGTAGGCATTGCGATCGAAGACAACCGACGTGACGCCTGCATCTTTCGCCTTCGTAGCCAGGAGCGTACCAACGGCTTTTGCTCCATCGACGGTATGCTTCGCCTTTGCTTC
>CAZLEW010000018.1:11218-13403 GCA_964558635.1 uncultured Candidatus Peribacteria bacterium | reverse complement strand
CGTTGATCGACCTCCCCCAGGGTGCTGAGACGGTCGAGGACGCTCGGTGAGGATGTGGGGGAGTTTTTCATTATTGACGGTTGTTACATCATTCCCATTCCTGCACGCGTTGAATCATCGGCGGCTGTGGGTGCAGGGGCTGGGGCAGGGGTAATTGCTGGGCCTTTTCCCGATGTGAGGCCCCCCTCCGTAATTCCTTTTTCTGCCATGTAGGTATGTACATCGCGGAACGTTGCTGCGGCTTTAGGGTTTGATTTCCATTGTTCGGGGTCGATGCGAAGGAATTCTTTAATTGCAGCGACAGGATTTGTTCTTAGTGTTTCTTCCCATCCGTCTATGACATTCCAGTCATTCCAGCCTTTTTCACGTGTTTCCTCAAGCGTTCCACCATCGAGTTCGAGGCCAAATGCACTTTTTCCTTTTGTGCGGAAGGTAGTAATAATTGCTTCTGTTACATCAGCGAGTGTTTCCCCCTCAACGGCGGCATCGATCGAGGTTGGAACGGACTTTTTCAACGCATCACGGAAGGTTTGTACATAGGTCAGATTCGGATCTTTCTCCAGATCTTCTTTGAGTTTATCTGCTGCTTCTTTCGCCTTTCTCTCAGCTTCTTCTTGTTTGGTTTTCGCCTCACGTTCTTTTTGCTTCGCGTCATCAACAGTCTCTGCTTCTTTTGATTTGAGTGAGGTGAGATCCGCCAGCGAGTAGCTGTCTTTTTCTGTGTCTTTCAGCGTTTTTTGCAGCTCATCAATCTTCTGTGCAGTAAAGGTCTCGAAGCTGAAGATTTTCGGATCAATCTTGGTGTCCGACGCGAGCTTCGCTTGGTACTGCGCGCGGAGTGTGCGTACATGGCCCGCGTCGTCGGGTGTTTTATCGATTGGTTTCTTCAGTTTTTCTGCCATGGTATCGCGGATGACGCCTGGCTCAGCGTAGCCACGGAGCCATTCTGCCCACTTTTTGAAAGAGGTTGTGCTGTCCAAGATGGATGCCAAAAAGAGAACAGTGCTTGAACCCATTGACCCGAGAATATTCGTGACGGATGTGCTGAATTTTGACGCTATAGAGCCGAACGACTTTCCAGCAACAAGTATTTTATGCTGTGTGGTGTCGGTTTCTGGCATTGCAGTGATCGCCGCATCGATTTGCTGCCCAAGAAGATCCAATTTTTGCTTACTCACCGCATCCTCTATAACCATCTTATTATTTTCATCAGCTACTCCTGTGGCAATGGTCTGTTTCAATGCTGCCAAAGCCTCTTTGCTTAATAATTTTGCATTCATTTCTTCCTTCACCCTATCGCTATTATCGGCGATTTCCGCAAATTCAGTTGAATCGAGTGTGCGGGTTTCTTGCCTCGAGGCACTGTCAATGACATCGGTGATGATGCGTGGCGTTTCTGGCGTGTTTGTCATAGTTTTTTGAGTGGAAATTTCTATTCATTATAGCAAATATGACTCTTTTTCGCAAGATACAGAGACAGGGTCGATCTGTGCTACACTCTGCAGTTGAACGTTTCCCCCTTCTTCTTATGCACGTTGAACACTTCGAAAAAGGCTTACGGTACTCCGATCGTGAACTCCTCACGCTTGCCCGAAAGATCGGCAAACTCGCGACGTATTGTAAAAAACTGAAAGATGAAGCGTCGTCGATCCGTGTCGAGGCTGCTCGCGCCCCCACGAAGAAGAAGCAAGATGAGGTGATGGTGACAGTCACGATCGAATTACCACGCGCACGGTTACAGGCGACATCGCGGAAGGAATCTGCATTGGAGGCAGTTGATCGTGCGATTGAGAAGATTGAGCCGCAGCTCCTGCGCTATAAAGAGAAGAACACGGGGAGGGATCATGCGCATCGCGCACGACGAAAGGGTGTATTGCAGGACTGAAGCACGGGCGTTGTAGAATTTACGCCTCTTTCTTCTCTGCGCCTTCTGCCGCTGGTGCTGCTCCATCGGCTGGGGTTGCTCCTGCGGCTGCGGCATCGACAACAGGAGCGACTGCCACTTCTTCTTCGCGTGGCTCCTGCGCAATAGCGATCACGGCGTCTGGCTCTACGAGGAGACCGGGTCGGCCGCGCAGCTCGGCATCCTCGGGCTGATCCAGCTGTTCGTGCAGATCCCCGCCCTGCTGTTCGGCGGCACTCTGGCGGACCGGCTTGACCGGCGGCTGCTGATGGCGTGGACGCA